>CAYQMZ010000172.1:5624-11784 GCA_964418725.1 uncultured Pirellulaceae bacterium | reverse complement strand
GTTGGGTCAGAAACCAGATTGCTCAGGCTATCGGTACCGCCAGCGATCGCTTGGTTCTCGAAAGATCCGTCAGGTTGGATAATGGCGGTCGCAGCATCCGGATCAATTTCGACTGTGACGCCGACGCGGTAGCTCTGCCCAGAATCTAAAAGGCCCGATCCATCCAGCATGTTTTCAAGCGGACCGCCCGCGTACGTTGCGTTCGAATTCGGGGCCGTGGTCGCGTCAACATTGACCACGGAAACACTGCCCGGCAATACTCGTACGAAAGCCCCGCCGTACTGCGATACCCAGTCGTCCGTAAGGGTGAGGGTATCCAATGGCAGAGAGCCAGTATTGGTAACTTCAAAATCAAATTGGACATCGACATTACCAGCCGTACCGCTGGATGCCGCCGTTGTACCGCTTGCCACTTTCGTGGCGGAAATATCAGAGATACCCAGCCGCGTTGGGTCGTCCGGTTCATTGTCGGGCGTCGTGTCGTTTTCGGCATTCGTCGTATCGGTCGGATCATCCGAGTTGTCTCGAACGGTGCCCGATGCGTCGTTGGCTACCACGGTGGATTGGTTCAGCAGTAGTCCGTTCACGAACCTGCTCGGATCGGCGTCCGCGTCAACTTCGACGGTCAGCACAACGCGAAAACTCTGGCCGCTGGTTAGCAGTCCCGTTCCGTCCAAAATATTCTCTGTGCTGGCTCCGCCGTACGACGAATTGGCACCAGGAAGTGCCGTGGCGTCAATGTCCGAGACGGAGACGCTACCCGGCAGCACTCTCACAAAGTTCGTCCCGAACTGGGCTAGCCAGTCGTCTGTCAACACGAAACTGTCGAGATCCGCGAGTCCGGTATTCGTAACCACGAACTCGTACTGAACATCAAAGTTGCCGTCGGTACCGCTGGATGCCGGTGTAACGCCACCGATCGATTCTTCGACCTCGATCATCGAAACCGTGAATGTCGTTGGATCGTCCGGTTCGTTGTCGGCTTCGGTATCGACGTTCGTCGTGTCGTTGGGATCATCCGAGAGATCGCTGACGATTTCCGTGGGGACTGCACTGTTTCGCCCGGACACGGTTGCTTGGTTTACTAAGTTTTGCCCCACGACTACGGACGGATCCGCATCGGGGTCGACTTCCACTACGACGTTAACGTTGAAGCTCTGAAGGCTTTCGATCAATCCTCCGCTGATCATGCTCTCGGCGGCACCGCCTGAATAGGTTGCGTTGGCGGTAGGAGCCGTCGTCGCGTCAACGTTGCTGACTGACACGCTGCCCGGAACGATGCCTACGAAGTTGCCACCCAACTGCGTTGCCCAATCGTCCACCAACGTCAAGTTGTCGACGGACATTAGAGCGTTGCTGCTGACGGTAAACTGATACGCAACGTCGATGTTCCCGGCGGTCCCGCTGCCGGCATTTCCGATGGACACGACTTCTTTTTCTAGCACTAGTGGATGCGTGGGAACACACAGAGTGGAAGTCGAGCCACGGGTGCCTTGATCAGAACCGACCTGCACAGTGTTCGATACGCAGTCGTAGACGTTCGGGAAGTCGTTCAACCGCGTTTGGAATTCAACGACTACGGTGTCGAGCGGAGCGATGTTGGGCAGAGTTGCGCCACCCTCATCCAGCGGCATCGCAGTCGCTCCGGTTGAGTCGTCTGCGATCATGACTCCGTCGATGACGGTTGAGTTCAACACGTACGTCGTGTTCGCTGGAGTTTGATCCAGCACGTACGGGTTGGTCATCGGATTGATGTCTTGGTTCGTAATGGAGATCGTCCAGGTGACCGTGTCTCCTGGATCAGCGACTCCGTTTCCGTTCCTGTCTTGAAAGAGCGAATTGCTCTTTTCGATCAGTGGCAGCGGAAACGGCAACACGACCGTTCCCATGTCCAAGAACGGATTGCCTGGGCCAGCAGTTGCCGCATCGATACCCCAGGCGGACGAAATGTTGGTTCCGTCGACGGTGTAGACTCGCATTCCGGACTGATCGTTGTCGCCAGATGGATCGTACAGCTGTACGGATTCCAAACGGGCGATTGGAACGAGACTGTCGTATTGATTGCCGAATGGGTCCGTCAGGGCTCCCGTGGTTGGGTCGCCATCGAAGTCGACATACAGATCCGTAGCGGAATTGGCTGTGACCCAAATGGGGCTGCCGTTTCCTGATAGGTCGCGACTGCCAGGTGCCCAACCGGTAAAGATCATTTCCGTTAGCGACGCTGTGGGCAGTAAGCTGAAACCCCAGTCGTATGTGGTATGGACGTTGTCTGTATCCATGGCGAATGCCACGTAGAAGTCGCGTCCGTCGGTGCTGGACACAAGCTGTCCGGAGGTTGGCGTATCGATGGCCAATTGCTGTACGGCGGTGCCTCCGCCCGGCGCAGTTACTGTGGTCGTACCCGCCACAGTTTCGATTTCAACGTCCAGGTCGGTTGCATGCGGGTTGTAAATCACAATGCTTCCAGGTGCGACAGCAGTTGTCGAAGAAGCCGCCCCCAGGTATTCGTTCGTCCAAGTGTCGGATGGACGCAACATGTACCAGCGACTGTCGACGCTGGAGTCTCGGTCGCCCGTAATCAGATCCACCTGAACGTTTGCCGAAGTCGAAACGGTGGCTCCCTGCAGCACCCCGCCATCGATATGTAGGGTCTCGCCCTGATTCAAAATCGTATTCGTTTCGGCAGTACCGTCAGCGTCTGCGTCAATGCTAACCGTCGTCCCGTCTTGCTCAGCCTGAACGAACAAGCCCACGTACTCGTAAACACTATTGAGTGCGGTGTCCTCACCCACCGGGGACGTGTAGTCTGTTCCCCAGCGACTGGTATCTGCGACTTCAACCGTTCCCGCCAGAACCGTACCAGGGAAATCAGACCAGCCAGCGCGAGTGACTGCTAGACCTCGGTCGTTGCCAAACCTGTCGCCGCCATCGAAGTCGAACGTCGTGTCTGGAACTGCTGTAGTGTCAATCAGGTTCTCTAGCAAAACCAGATCGCCTGCCGAGAACACGTCAGTGGTATAGCCTGGCGCGATGCCGTTCGACGCGTCGTTGTCACCCCAGACTTCCGTTGTTGATTGAACCGGATTGTCCAGGTCAGCTTCGTAACCATCTTCGTGGTGATCGTAGACAATAACCGTGTTGTCGTTGTTCACCGTCATGGCAACGATCGTCCATGTATCCGTGTCGACTGCGCCGTGCGCGCCTTCGTTCAAGATCTTTTCGTTCGCGTCGTAGATGCCCTGCTCGGTAAATGGCACGTAGAATTCTTGGCTGACCGCTAACACCATCGTTGATGTTGCTTGGAAAGACTCCGACACAACGATGTCTGTATCTATCACGCCGACGTGTCGTTCTAGTTGCCAGTCGGCAGTTTCATTGACGCTCGGATCAGCCGTACCAGTCAAGTCGTCGCTGGCTGCTACGTCGGCTCCGGTGAGCTGAGCCAGCGTTTGAGCCGCGCGGATTCCATCAGGCCCTTTTCCAAAATCGCAGCCGTAGACCAGCAGGTCGGCATCGGTTTGCAGAGCATTTCCGATCGAGGCGAGTACGTCGGCATAGCGCAAGTTCATGGATTCTTGCGTAAGCACCGAATTGCCAAGTTGCAATGCGCCTTGCGTACCATGGGAGATGAGATGCAGAGCCGAAACGCTGCTCTCTTGCTGAAGCGTATCGGCGATTTGCTGCAAGCCATCTCGGGAGTTGTCCAGCACGATGACCGACAGTGCACGATCACTCTTGTTCAAGTCGGCAACGAGCGATTCGTATCCCGCGACCTGACTGTCGACGAACACGTACTCCCTGCCGGTGACCTCTGGCTGGTCGTGCAAAGGACGCGCGTCGATCGCTTCCGGTAGATGTGGCGGATCGACGAACACGTTCGATAACGGGGACGCGCTGAAGAGAGTGCGATTCTCGAGGCTTTGAAGAAGAATTCTCTTCTGTCGTCGTGAAGCTTGACGCCAAAGTTTGGAGCGATGCATAGTACGAAGGTTTCTGCAGAGAAGAACACAAAGGCGATGTCGTTTCTACAGATTCGACCTGGTCGCTAGCACTCTTTTAGTAGAAACCCTAAGCTTCCTGATCGTTGTGAATCGCAAAGGCCGCAACCGTCCGTCGGATTGTCCGAGTCATCAGGAATGTTGCGCCGTTAAATCTGCTGTCCGTGTAACAACCGAATCGTGGCGTTGCAGACGACCGCAAACGTTTTCGCGATTTGGACGACCAGCAAGTTTGCAGTTTCGCTACGACTTGCATTACCGAAATCCAGTTCGCAAATTACTCACTCTCACGCATCGAACTCACATTGGGGATACCCATGCAAACTCTGGTAACGATCGTTTGGTTAATGGCTGGCATGGTGGTAGTCGCTCAGGCCAATGACGACGCAAAGCTCTCTGAAGTTGCAAGACTTCACAAGAAAGCTATTTTCCGGGCGACGTTCAACGGTTCTGCAGATGCGGAGATGGCGAAGGGCGACGCAAAGATCTACACCGCCAAGTCGCTAGAGCGAAAGAAGACTGTTGCGGGATTGCAGTCAAAGGTCGTTCGGGTGGAAGCCGTCGGTGGTAAGCGTAACAATGCGTTGCACTTTGTTGGACCAACGAAGGAGCTGACGTTCTTCAAAGGTGGCAAAAATTTGCCGTACCAGGCAGAGGAGTTTCACGGCTCGGTTTCGTTGTGGATGAAGTTGTCACCCAAAGAAGATCTGCCGAAGGGATACGTCGATCCGCTGCAGATTACCGACAAGAAATGGAACGACGCCTCGTTCTTTATCGACTTTGATCAATCGGAAGAGCGGCCGTTTCGGCTGGGTGCGTTTTCAGATTTTAAGGTTTGGAATCCGACGAATCGCAAGTTCGACGACATTCCAATGGAAGAACGCCCAATGGTGCCGGTTACCAAATGGCCATTCCGTGGGGATCGATGGACGCACGTTGCATTCACCTGGCAGCATATCAACTCAGAAAAAGATGCAGCCATCAAGCTGTACATCGATGGCAAGCTGCAAGGAAGCATTGGTGGTAAGCAGCACTTCACCTGGTCGCCGAAGAACGCGGTCATCATGCTCGGCATCAACTACGTTGGTTGGCTAGACGATCTGATGATTTTCGAACAGCCGCTTAGCGAAGCGGAAATTCAGCTGCTCGCCACGAACTGAATTCGCCAACGGGCGGTCGTTCGGTGCTTGTCAGGCGTTGCTGCTCGTTTTGGGCGGCCAGGCTCGACTACTCGAATGGCACTCGCTATGTGGGAGTTCACCCTCCCACACGTTCGCACGTGAGAGGGTGAAGTATCTGCAAAGCAACTCTTCGGAGAGATAACGCAGCTCGCGACCTGCGTTACCAGACTAGAAAGCAATTTCGTCTGGGAAGAATTCTGAAATCAGGTCTTCGTAAAAGGGTCGCAATTCGTCGACGTTCGGCGGTTCGTCACTCTTGGTGTACAGGTCGTATTCGTTGAAGACGTTGACCCATTTGAAGTACTCGCGATCCTGGTCATCCATCAGGTATTGGTACTCGTTCTCGCGATGGGCGGGATAAAAGGAATGGAATCGCAACATGTACTGCGACTCTAGCGGCATGTAGTCTTTGGTGACCTGATAGATGTATTCATCGTGTCCCCAAGACATCATGATGTTGCTGAACCCACATCCCTCTTCATAGATACCCAGGTCCGTTTGGTACTCGGCGTTGTTGATGTCTGGGTTTTCCGAGAAGAACTCTGGGTAGACAATCTTGTCCGAGAATTTGCAGCCAACCGGAAACGTGTCACCCACAACAGCCCATTGAGGCTCGCCGTACAGGCAGAGAACCTTTCCCAAGTCGTGAATCAATCCGGTCAGGATGAACCAACGCGGATGGCCGTCTTTGCGAATGGCTTCCGAGGTCTGCAGTAGGTGTGCAATTTGAGATAGATCGGTATCGGGGTCGCTCTCATCTACCAACGTGTTCAGGTATTCGAGTCCGTCCCAGATACTTTTCTTGCCACGGCTCAGTGACAAGTACTCGTCGTGCTTTTGTTTGACGAAGTCTACGCACTGGTAGCGATGATTCAATCGATAGAACTCTTTTACAGAGTCGCGTGCGTGCCCCGCGGAGTTTCGGGACGCGTGTTTAGGCTTTTGCGGGTCGGTGAATTCAGACATGGGACAATTGTGGGG
>CAYQMZ010000172.1:0-5614 GCA_964418725.1 uncultured Pirellulaceae bacterium | reverse complement strand
GACTTAGGTTCCGGGTAACGTCGCAGCAAGTCGTCTTCCCACTCGTCCAAGTCGGCCAATGGTGAGTTTTCGTTCGGTTGGTTGGGAGAAATCATGTTCTTGATTCCAGTAGCTACGTGGTTTGATTGCTGCAACAATGCCGCCCAAAATACGGCCGCCGTTGGCTTTGCCCCGGCGAGATCGCAACCTGATCCCAGACCGACATTGTAAGCGAAAGCGTGGACAGTTGTATGTCAAAACAGCCACTTCGAATTGGATTACTCGGGCTCGGCCGAGCCGGTAATTTCCACTTGCAAAGTCTGCGATTGATGGACGATGCACGCGTCGAGTGCGTCTACGATATCGACCAAAATCGAGCGGAAACGATAGCCGAAAAGCACGGTTGTCGCGTAGCTCGTTCGGCAGAGGAAGCGATCAGTGATCCGAACATTGACGCTGTGATCGTGGCGACACCCACCGACCTGCACACGGACTACGTTAAGAAGACGTTGGATTGTGGCAAGCCGGTGTTAACGGAAAAGCCGCTTGGTCGACATCTGCATGAAATTGACGACTGTTTCGAAAGTGCTAAGGCAGCGGAAGTGCCGTTGTTTGTTGCGTTCCAACGTCGATTCGATCCGGCCTTCGCCTCGCTGGTCTCGTCGGTCCGTGCTGGGAATGTCGGCCAGTTGCAGTTCGTCCGCTCCGTCTCACGAGATAACCCAGTCCCAGCGGCGGACTATATCAAAATCTCGGGCGGTATCTTTCACGACTGCATGGTGCACGACCTTGATATGGTTTGCCACATCGTTGGCGAGTATCCAACCCACATGAGCGCCTTTGGCAGCAGTTTCATTCCTGAAATCGGCCAGTTGGACGACTACGACAATGTGGTCGCCACGCTGACCTTTGCGAGTGGAGTTCAAGCGTCGATCGATATCAATCGCAAGAGCGTGTATGGATACGATCAACGAATCGAAGCGTTCGGCAGCGACGGGATGGTTCAGGCGGAGAACTATCACAACACATCTGTCGTGCAGGCTGGTGTTAGTGGTTTCCAGCGACCGCCCGTCGACTACTCATTTCCAACGCGTTACCGGGAAGCATATCAACTGGAACTTGCCTGCTTTGTCCGCTGCGCCCGCGGTGAAGAGCCGGTGCCGATTACGCACGAAGACGTTCGCACCAACCACCTTTTGGCCAGCGGACTTGAAATAGCAGCGAGAGAAAAACGAGTCGTTGCGTTAGCTGATGTCTAACGCGCAAGACTGAAGGGATGGCTTAACGTGATCGCTTCGCAATCGCATCTAGCTCGTCCAGTTTGAAACGAACGCTCAAAATGTACGGCTCTTCGCCTTGCGACCAGTGCCCGTAGGTGGTCAGAACAAACGTGTCGTCTGGCAGCACTTCGACGCCGGGGTATGTCGTATCGTATCCCTTCTTGTTGTCCTTCAATCGAACGGCGTATTGTCCCCCGCCTCCGTCTACCAAATCGTCCCACGTACCAACCCAGCCGACCCAGTCGCCTTCAAACGGTCGGCTCTCGACAGATCGTTTTGGCGATCGACAACGAAAGCTAATAAACAGACGGCCGTCTTCAGCGTACTTGCCTGTGTGGCGGTCGCCCGTCAATGCGAGCGGAACTTCGCGAGGCTGTGTCCACGTTTTGCCCTCGTCCTTTGAGAAGATGATGTGCGAGTTCTTTCGTCGCGCGTTTTCACGTAGTAATACGGCTAGTGTGCTGCCGTCCGGCGATCGAATGCAACCGGGTTCGCAAAGATGAACTTCCGAGGATTGGTAAACGGCTTCGGGAAAAGACCACGTTAGCCCACCGTCTTTAGAAAACGTTTTGAAGAGCGTGAAGGTCCCGCTTGCCTTTCCACCCTTTTTGAAGAAGCGACCGTCGTCGTGGAACATCGCCATGTAGTGACCCTTGCCGGTGCGCAGTTCCTCCACAAAGCCCATCACCACGATGCCACCCCAGTCACCCACTGGCTTTAATGGACTCCACGTTGAGCCGTCGTCATCGGAGACTGCTAGACGAGCCGGATTCAATCCGGACCACATGATGATGCGTTTCTTTCCGTTCGCATCAACTACCCGGTGAAGTGTCGGAACCTCTCGGGACGTCGACCAGTTTTCGGGCGTCGGCAGGCGTTCGCTCCATGTACGACCGCCGTCCTGACTTCGCTTGTAGACAATGGAGCCTCGGCCGTGCCCCTTGGGAAACACGCACAACATCGTCTTGCCGTCTTCCAACAGACATGTGGTCGGATGTCCAAGGTACTGGCCGGCTTCCCGATCCACGACGACTTGTCGATATGCTTGGTCATCTAGGTCGATCGTCAACGGGTAGTCCGACGGCGCCTGACCAAACGCCAAACCAGCGGTCGCAAGAAGGCATGTTGCTGCTAGTGTATGAACTCTAATCATCGGGAACCTAAACCTGGCTGCACGAGGAACATCTGCAAGTCGATCGCGGTCGACGAACTTTTGCTTTTCGAAAAGCTTGTGTGGTGGGAGGCGTGGATTGTCCACACGCCGTGGCAGTACACTGTACATTGGGATGTTCGTCAAAGCGACGGACTGCAACGGGCCTTCTTCGCAAACTTCGTACGCGTATGTGCCAGACTTCGCCAAACTCCAACGACCTATCGACAATTCACGAACCCGTGGGCTCACTACTTGCTGAGTCGACGAGTGTGGAGTTGGACGCTGAGCAATTGCAGAGCTTTAAGCGGGATGGCTATGTGGCCGGGGTTCCAATCCTCAGTGAAGATCAGGTTTCGCAGTTGCGCAGCGAGTTGAGTGAGTTCTTCTCGCCCAATCACGTCGGACGCGAGCTGTGGTATGAGTATCACACGAACGAGTCGACTCAGCCCGATTCGGTTTTGTTTCACGCTCTGGGTGCCTGGCGACTTCGGGCTGGATTTCATGACGTTTTGTGGCATCCTGCGATCACCCACGCGGCGAGTCAGTTGCTCGGTGGGCCAGTGCGTTTCTGGCATGATCAGCTGTTTTGCAAGCCGGCCAAGCATGGTGGCGTCGTGGCTTGGCATCAGGACTATTCGTACTGGACGCGTACTAAACCCATGGCACACCTGACGTGTTGGATTGGTTTGGATGACAGTACGATCGACAACGGATGTTTGCAGTACATTGCTGGCTCTCACGAATGGGATCTCTTGCCAAGAACCGAGTTGGCAGGCGAGATGGATGGTATTCGCCAGGTACTCACGCAAGAGCAGTGGGACGCCTTCCAAACACCCGTTGCGATCGAGATGAAAGCGGGCGAGGCTTCATTCCACCATCCGTTGATGCTGCACGGTAGTTTCGAAAATCGGACGGACTCGCCGCGTCGTGCGTTGGTGTTGAATTTTGTTCGAGACGGCGTGTGTTCGGAATCAGACCAGCCGCTGCTTGATGGTGTCGATCCCATCCCAACCGGCCAGCCCTTGTCCGGTCAGTTTTTTCCTCTGTTGTTCGATCCCACTGCTCAGTGAGATCCGTTTCATTGTTCGCCTGCCCATAGAGAGACAAAGATGCCTTCGAATTTGGTTGGATTGATCGCCGCGACGTACACGCCACTTCATCGTGATGGCAGCCTTAATCTTGATCCAATTCCAGGTATGGTTGATTACTTGTTAGAGAGTGGCGTTAGCGGACTGTACGTGTGTGGCAGCACGGGGGAGGGCGTTTCGCTCACATCCGACGAGCGTCGTGCTGTTGCCGAAGCATTCACGAAAGCCGCAAACAAACGAGTTCCTGTAGTTGTGCAGGTCGGTCACAACAGCGTCGCGGAGGCTCGTGAACTTGCCTCGCACGCTCAGCAAATCGGCGCAGACGTGATCTCGGCAACGTGCCCGTCGTACTTCAAAGTTGGGGACATTGCGGCCCTGATCGACTGTATGTCGGCCGTTGCGGACGGAGCCCCCGATCTGCCTTTCTATTACTATCACATTCCAATTCTTACCGGCTCGACGATCGACATGACGGGCTTTCTCAGCCAAGCACGTGAGCAAATCCCAAACTTGCACGGGCTCAAATACACGGCACCCTTGCTGCACGAGTACCAAGCCTGCCTGCGACTCGACAATGGTCACTTTGACGTTGTTTGGGGGACGGACGAGATGCTGCTTGGAGCGTTGGCGACAGGTGCGAAGGGAGCTATCGGCAGTACCTATAACATCATGGCACCACTGTATCGTCAGATCATGGATGCATTCACGGCCGGTGATCTCGATACGGCCAGAGACCAGCAGGCCCGCGCGTGGCAAATCATCAAGACGATCGCGCAGTTTCCTTTTCACTCGGCGATGAAGGAAGTGCTGACGATGCAAGGCCACGCGATGGGCCGCTGCAGAACACCGCAGCAATCGCTGACGTCAGATCAAGTTGCCGCCCTGCGTCGCGACTTAGATGCACTGAGTTTCTTCGACAACTGAGCCACCCATTCGCCTGCCACCGGCCGAGATCACAGCGATCAGCAGCAGAAGCAACGCCGCGTTCGGTTCCGGGACAGGCGTTACCTGCCAACCGGCATTGATGGCGAATTGACGATCGGCCATCGTCAAGAAACGTCGTTCCCCAAGCAGCAGGGCTTCTTCCATGACCGCATTCATTTGCGACTGACCGGACGACAACGTGGTGCTGGCCGTATCGTCAGGTAAGTGACCCGGAACTCCGATTGCGTGCAAGAGCTCGTGCAATGCAACTGTGTAAAGGTCAGACTTGCCGCTCGCAGGCGGCGTCGTATGGTCGACATGCCAATTTGACGCCAACGTACTCAAGTCATCTCCGCTGCCATCGTTGTCTGTGTCGAAGTCGAACCATAGATTTCCGACCGCAACTCCGAAGTTAACCGGACGGCTAGCGGTCTGTGGTGGCGTCGTGCCGGGAAGGCTGGCTGTGTAATTCAGAGTGGTTAACGGAGCAGCGCTTCCGCGTCGGAAGTAGTTATCTGCGGAACTGGCCGCCGCATCCAATGCGTTCTCGACCTCCGCAGCCGTTGTCGAAGTCGTTAGTCCAGTTACTGTTCCGCCGGAAACGATTCCCGTGCCACCTTGGCCCAAGGTGTTGCCTCCAAGGATTCGACCACCAACGAAAACATTGATGGTTTGTGCTGCGATTTCCGGGACAGCGACGCTGGTTCCGTCATAGGGATCGGAATAGAGGTACTCGCCAGTGACCTGGACGGTGGCTGTACCGACGGTAGCAGTATGCGTACTGTTGGCCGCCGCAATCGCCGTTAGCGACGAGCAGTCAATCATGCTGCTTACGTCTGCAGCAGCTTGTTCAATGGCCATCCTGGCAAGACTTGCGAACGATGAGTCTTTGTCACCAAAGAATTCATAGGCAGGCTGCCCGGACTCGATCACGCCTTCCTGATCGCCGAAATCAACCGTGACACAATCAGCTCTGGTAAGCCCGTACTGAAAAACTATGATCAGCAAAGAAAAAACGTAGAAACGTCTCGACATTTCCGCCTCCATCTTCCTTGTTGGCGTCGACGTGGCGGTTTAGCGATTGTAGACCGCGAATCACGTAGCACGCGGGGCTAACGTTTGCACCGCTGGTACACGGTTCTAGCCTTTGCTGTCAGATTTACAAGCAGCGATTTTGCTAAATAAGATCG
>CAYQMZ010000171.1:0-11816 GCA_964418725.1 uncultured Pirellulaceae bacterium | reverse complement strand
GGTACCGGAACGATCTGCCCCGCAGAAGAAATAAAATCCAATCCGGCAATGGGCGCATCGTCTTGAGTGACGGTCAAAGAAATAGGGCCGCCGTCGGTCGGGTAAGTTCCCAGAATGTGCTGAGCCTGTGTCGTCTGCAGCGACAACAAAAGGCCAGCAACTACGAACCACGGACGTCTGATGAAGTACTGTGTCATTACGTGTTCTCTCCACTAAATCCATCAAGCTACGTTGACAGTACGAGCGGGAGAGAATTCCTGACCCAATTCTCCACTTTATTCGAACGTCCCACGATAACGATCAACTGGGTACTTTGCCTTGTTCTTCTCCATCTTGCGGCGCATCGTTGCGCTGATGTCCAACCCCAATGTGTTTGCGAGTGCCAAACCGTAGCAAAGCACATCCGCCAACTCTTCTCCCACATCGTTCAATTTCTGCGGGTCATTCGCTAGCTCCCGAGAAGCTTGTACATCGAGCCACTGAAAGTGCTCCATTAGCTCAGCCGCCTCGATAGCTAATGCCATGCTGACGTTCTTGGGAGCGTGAAATTTCTCCCAATCTCGTTCATTCACAAAGTCTTGGACCATTTTCCGCAGGTCCGCAACGGTCGTTTTTGCATCGTCCACCGTTAGCTCCAATAAGTCGGCGTTGGGGATATTTTGCCCGTAATTTACGATATTCGGTGAATCGTTGAACTGCCCGGCCTCGCAACGCTTGTGCAGCGCCGACTGCGACGATTCCCAATCCAGCATATGGAAGTGATGCTGTCCTAAGACGACGTAGGCAAGGTGGCTGCTGTGGACATTCGTGATATCCGACTAGAGCGATTTGGCGCATGGGAGCACGTACAGGTCTCTCACCTGTCGCCAGGGCTCAACGTTGTGTTTCTTGACGATGGTGCCCGAGCAGTCGACTTCAGCCGCTTTATCCAAGGCATGCTGGTTGGATTTGAATCAACGCTTGGCAATTCACATGCGGGGACACTGACATTCGTTGAACCGATCGAAGTGGCTCCCAGCAAAGCCAATCCAACTGCCCACGCGTCGGGCAATACGATCTGGCGCCTGGACAGATTCGAACGTCGCGATGGCCAAGAGGCGTGGCAGCTTCAAATTGACGATCGCTCGCCAACTTCCGATTCAGGACTGCTGCGACGCTTGTTGTCCAATCAATCACACGACATCCTTGAGCATCTGTTTGTCCCCAGCACCACCATCGACGATGGCAAAAGTTTGGCTCGATGGAACTGGCTGGCCCAAAATCGTGATTTGCTGGAATCGGTGCATTCGAGCAAGACGATCAAAGCACCTCGCACATCAAAGTCGCATCCGTTTCTTCGATCCGCTGCAGAACTGGAGCTCACGCCGCATGGCCGACTACTGGCCGAGCTTGGTGCGAAACGCGAGTCACTGCTGGAACGCATTGCCTACTGCCGCGCTGAACTGGTGCGCACCCATCGTTCAAGCAACAAGCCAGCTCGTCAGAAGCCTTCGAAAAATCGCGAAGCAGTGAAGGCTGCCGAACCACCGGCGACCAAGCCGACTACAGTCGTTGTCCCAGAGAAGCCTGTCCCTACCCCACCAACGATCGATCCAAACCTTGTTGCCGATCTGCAAGAAGAACTACGCCAAATCCGTTTGCAATTGCCTGCGGTACGCTTAGCAGCGGACCTAGCGGACGGATGGCGCGAGCTGAAGAAACTCCGCACCAACCTACGCGATTCGAATCGCGACATTCAACAGTTGAAAGCCGCGTTATCGGAGTTTCAATTGCTGGAGGACGAGAAGCAAGACTATCGCAAGACGATGGCCCGAAAGCCACGCACGGTCGCGGCCAAACCAAAACGATCCGACGAGTACACGGTTCGAAGACTACTAGAGCAACGCGATTGGGTCACAGAAGCAGCAAACCAACCAACGTCTTTGATCGACGTATCGAACGACCAACACGATGAGCTCCGCCATACGGCACACCTTCTGATCACTGCTCGCCGAGAGCAAGATAGCACTCAGCGACGACTGGCTGAGTTCACGAAACGCACGCAGTTCGATTGGACACGACTCTACGACGACCCGTTGCCTCCCGCAAAACGTCGTCTCGATCAGGGATTGGACGTCAGCGGCGAGCCACCCGAACGACGACTGGCTGAGCTGAAACGCCGTCGCATGTGGATTCGAGAGGAAAACCGACATGTGCTGGATCGGCTCGAATTCATGCCTCAAATCATGACTTGGCTGGCGATCCTTTTCACACTCAGCGTTTGCTCAGTCCTGGGAACACTGCTCGTCACCTCGCACGCGTTGCAGTGGTGTATGCTGGCGTTGGGCCTGGGCGGAATGGTTTGCACCGGAGCCCTGAAACTCTCACTAGAACTTCGCAACTCTCAACGGCTCAATCGATCACGAGAACGTCTGCAACAAATCGACGATGAAATTCTGCTGGCGACGGAGCAGTCTTTGAACAAACGGCAAGACGCCGCAGCCGTACGGCGCATCGCTGAAGAACGACTCTTCGCCATACAACTACAGCAAGACGCCACTGAAGCTGGCCATCGTCTCGACAGCGCAGAAACTACCTTTCGCGAACTCTTGGATATCGTCGGCCTGCCGCTTTCTCTCTCACCAGAAAACGTTGATCGCGTCCTTCGGCGACGTGAACGAGCGATGGAGTCGTCTGACGATCGGCGTCGAGCTCATGGCAAGCTTCGCAAGTGGATCAAACGTACTCGCGATACGATCGAGCGAATCGACGGCATCCGGCCCGGCAAAGATCCGATTAACTTGCTGGCCGAATTGGAAATCGTTTTCGATCAACTTCGTGACCAGGAACATGTGCTCGAGCGGAATGCGGTCGACTCAAAGTTTGAACGCACCCTTCGCGACGAAGCTCGTGTCCAGCTTCGTCGCATTGAGAAGCGGCAACGATCAATCCTTCGCAAATCTAACGTTGAAGATCAGTTCGCGTTGGAGTCGGAAATCACATCCGCCGAATCGGCGACTCGGAATCGACGCCGATTCGAAAGGCTACAACGCGAGCTGAACGTTTCGTTAAGCGTGAACGATGATCCTGATGAAGTACGCGAACTACTGGAAAGCCACGACGCGGAGTCTTTGAGATTCCGCGTGGCCGAACTGATTGGTGAACGAGAAAAGAAGCAAAGCGAACTAGAAGCCCTCGAGCAATCTATCAATGAGCATGCATTACGAAGCTTGGAATCGGAGTCCAGCGTAACATCGCCGCAACTCGCTGTGGCGGAGGTAGAACCGCCGAACAATCAGTCCGGTGCACTAGAAACAGTCGTGCAGGCGGATTCAGTCGCAACGAGCCAAGGCACCGCCGAACTTCGATCAAACGAACTCGAACTGCGAGACTCAACAAATGTCGACTCACTAGATCAGGAAATTGACGAGGAACATACGCGACTACGCGATCAATTGCAAAGCGAGTTAGATGCACTGCGTGTCAAGCTGATGACCATCAACACGAAGATTCGCAAAGCGATGCGGTGGACTCAGCAGTCGGCAGTCTTGCGGCACGTTGCTCGCGTGATGATCAATCGCCCGACAAAAACGACGACGACTTCGGCAGCCCTACCGTATCTCAGCGAACTGACGGCTGGCAGATGGCATTCGCTGGCTTGGACTGAGCAAGGCATCGAACTGCGAAACACATCGGGCGAACGGGAGAGGGCCGCACAGTCAATTGACGCCACCCCTGCGTGGCTTGCGATTCGACTGGCCTACGCCGACCAACTGAAAACCGCCAGTCATACCCTGCCGATCGTGCTGCTCGCCGACGAATTGCTCAACTCACCAACCGCAAGCCGCACCTTCCAAGTCTTACAATCGGCCAGTGATCAGGGGACTCAGTGCTTGCTGTTGACTCAAAACCAGCAATTGGCCAACCAACTAGGAGAATCCGGAACGCCAGTCGTTCGAATCGGATTGCACGAAACTGTCCCTGCGAAATCGATCGACGGTCCAGCCCAGGATAACCAACTGGTGACTTAAAGACTTGGCTGTCCTTGACGGTTAGTCGTTTCAATCACGAGTCACCAGCCTCGGCTGTCATTGCTTGCGTTGCTCAAGGTTTAGCGATTGCTTCAACAGCTACTCGCAAACACCCGACCATACTGAATACGGCCGACAGCATTCAACCAGCATAGCCAGGCTGTTGCCTCCGTGGCCGATCGTTCAGTCTCTCAAACTCACGCGTGACTTGCTGCGGGCTGACGAGTTAAGATGCGTGCATCGCTTTCACAGCGTTGCCCACCTCCGCGCCCAAACGGGACTCCCCACATGAGTATCGATTTCTCTTCGCTAGACCGCCGCAAGTTCCTTCGTGGTTCCGGTATCGCGTTAGCGCTGCCATGGTTCGAAACATTCTCGAAAGTTGCCCTGGCCAATCAGAAATCGTCAAGCAAGCGTCGGCTGGCTTGCTTCTACTTGCCCGATGGCGTGCCAATGCCGTTAGCGGAGGACCCCGCCTACGAAGATTGGTCCTGGTTCCCGCATGGCGGCGGCAAGGATTTTCGATTCACGAAGTGCCTTGAACCACTCGAAGTTCTGCGCAGCGATGTAACGGTCCTATCCGGATTATCACATCCTGCGGTTCGCAGCATTCACGGTCACTCGAATGCCGACCAATTCTTAACTGCTGCACCGACCGGAGCAGCGGGCGATTACCAGAATTCAATCTCTTTAGATCAAGAGTTTGCTTCGCACGTTGGTGATCAAACACGATTCTCGTCACTTGTGATGTCGACCGACGGTGGTACCGGGACACCGCGAGGAACGCACACGATGTCGTTCAATCGCAGCGGACGAGCGATTCCGGCCGAGCATCGGCCGAAACGTATTTTCGACATGCTATTCGTGAAGAGCGACGAGTCTGCGGCACGACGCCTGGCCCTTAGCCAAAGCGCGCTTGATGACTTGCTGGAAGATGCCAAATCACTGCGACGAACCTTATCCAGTGACGATCAAATTTCTCTGGATGAGTACTTACAATCTGTCCGCGATGCAGAAGTCAAAGTCGAGAAAGCCAAACGCTGGATGAACATCCCACTTCCACGAGTCGATGTGGACCATCTGAAACTCGACATCACACCTGAAGACCCCAGAGTCTTCCTGCAGACGATGTTCGAACTCATCTACTTGGCTTTCAAGACGGATTCGACACGGGTGGCCACGTATCAACTTGGTCGTGAAAACGGCGTAGGCATCAGCGACTACTTGGCCAGGGCCGTTGGGTTCAAGCTCACGCACCAACTGTCGCACAACACCAAAGAACCCGGTGGTTGGGAGAACTTCGGCACCTACTGTCGCTTCATCAGCGAAGAATATGGTCGCTTCGCTGGCCGCCTGAAGGCCACACCTGAACCGGGTGGCGACGGCAACATGCTGGACAACACGCTGCTGCTATTCGGTTCGGCCTCGAGTGCCTTTCACTTGTCGCGCAATTATCCGTTGATTCTTACCGGCGGTAAAAACATGGGCTTTAAGCACGGTCAATATCTGAACTATGCCGGTGATAGCGTCGCCGGTGGTGCTTGGACGGGCGGTCGCGAGCCGTGGCAAAAAGAAGCCGAACGCGAAGATCTTCCCTTAGCGAATCTGTTCGTCACCATGCTGCAAAGGCTAGGTGTCGAAACGAATCAGTTTGGTGATAGCACGGGTGCTTTGGACGAAGTCTGATCAGTTTGAGTACGGCTCCATCGCTGCACTACCGCAACAAGTCTATGGTCGCCCAACGGTCGTTTAGGCAAGTATGCGCACATCGGGACGAGTTGCGACGCAATCGCACGGTCTGTAGCCACTTAAACGGTGATTTACTAGCCCGTTGACGGCCGATAGACTAACTAGCATGAGGCCACCAGTGGTTGGTGGTAATTCATTTTCTCGAAAGGGGACTGATGAAGCTTAAGCATGTAGCAGCATTCTTCGTGCTGCTGGTGGCTATAGGCTGCACACAGCAGCCGAGTGGCCAAAGCTCGACGGCTACAGTCGAACCCGAGACAACTCAACTAGCTTCGACTACGGTTAGTTTTGACGTCACGGGGATGAGCTGACCGAGTGGCTGAGGTGGCAAAATTAAAGCCGCCTTGGCAGAGTTACCGGGTGTAACTGTAGACGAAGTGACTAGAGGTTCTGTAACGTGCTCCGGCGAAGGCCTTGATACTGCGAAAGTGATCGCAGCAATCGAGAGTGCCGGGTTTGGTGCAACTGTTGCGAACTGAATAGCGATTCTTAATCGCAATGAAAATCCTGAACGGCCGAGCGTATTCGCTCGGCCGTTTCTTTATGTGTAAGCTGAGTTGGTACAACTTGAGACACTACCAACAGACATGCAATTAAATAGTCGACTGGCTCCTTGATCGGAGGGCCACTATGCAAAGAGAACCTAGTGTGCTGAGTCGTTAGTTCTTCAAAAATGTAGGGCCCGGTTCCTACCGGCCTTTGTGCGGTCCAACTCCTGTTTTGTCCGGTAGGAACCGGACCTACGAATCAAACGAATTAATGACTCAGGACACTAGAACTATCGGATACGCGTCGGCAATCGTCGGCATCGCCATCCTTCTCTGCTGTGGCTCGTGCTCGCGCAAAAACAACGATCCGAAACACACGGCACAGGACAAGCAAGCAACGACTCAGCAAGTCCCTCCAAAGGGAACGCCGTTTGTCCACAATCTGCCGCTTGGATTGCCCGAATATGACGTTCGCGACAGCAACCCAATGACCGAGGAAAAAGTTGCGCTTGGTCGAAAGCTCTTTTTCGACAAGCTGCTTTCCGTAGACCAGACGCAGTCTTGCGCGACGTGTCATGATCCGGACAAAGGCTGGACCAACGGTGAGCAATTCGCAATCGGTGTGAATGGTGAACAAGGTCGACGCAACGTGCCAACCATTGTCAATGCTGCCTACTATCGAGCACAATTTTGGGACGGACGGGCCGGAAGCCTGGAAGGTCAGGCGCTGGGACCTATTTTGAATCCGGACGAAATGGGAATGCCGTCGACGGCGGCGTTAGTCAGCAGGCTCAAGCAGCACGACGAGTACCCAGCATTGTTTGCTGAAGCCTTCCATGACGGTGTAACCGCCACCAATGTGGCCAAAGCCATTGCATCGTATGAGCGAACTATCGTGGCTGGAAATTCACCCTATGACCGCTTCTTAGCGGGCGACAAAACGGCGATGTCAGAGTCCGCGCAGCGTGGTATGAGGCTGTTCCTCGACAAGCAAAAAAGCAAGTGTTCCGTCTGCCACGAACCTCCCACATTCACCGCGCTGTTCTACCACAACCTTGGTGTCGGCATGGACAAGCCTGATCCTGATTTAGGACGATTCGAAGTCACCAAGTTGGAAAGCAACAAGGGAAAGTTCAAGGTTCCCACCGTGCGCGACGTGAAAGATACGGCGCCCTACATGCACGATGGCAGCATCGCGACGCTTGAGGAAGTGATTGAACTGTACGACCAGGGCGGCATTGCAAATCCCCATCTATCGAAGGAAATGCGGGGCAAGCTGAATCTGACCAAACAAGAGAAAGCCGATCTGATCACTTTTATGGTCGAAGGTCTAACTTCGGATGACGTGCCCACTCCCTAGCTGAATCCGTGGGTAGCCTCAAGCAGGAACGCCTTCTTGCGTCGTCATCGCACGGAGATCTGTGCGTTCAGAATCGATGCCGCACTGCGAACGCCACTTGAGTAGCGTGCGTTTCGGGAGACTTGCAGCTTTCCAGTGACAAAGACCAAGTCATTGCGACGAAGCGTCAACAGCTCGTCGCTGGCGGTACGAAACTGAGCGTCGATCGTCACGCGTTTTTCTCGCCCCTTATCCGTTTGGTAGACCAGCGAGAACTTCCCGGCGGCTCCATCGCCGTTCCGAGATGTCAGATCGTCCAACCGCACTGGCCAACGAATCTCCTTTCCCGACGCCGTCTTTTTGAAAGTCTCGTAGGCCAGCGTAGTTACGTTCGGATCTTCGACCAGCGACAAAAAATACTCTGCCGTAACTTCTCGATCGGCCACGTTCGCTGGATACCTCGGAAACTGTTCGTTGCGGAACCGAACGATACCGTCACTGGGCGAATACAACGCGGCAAAGGCCACACATCCCGCGGCGACAACCAGTGTGATGCCCCACACCCACTTGTTTCGCAGGATTCGACCAACTCTTCGCATTAACTTCATCTGTTCCCTACGCTTCTCGGTTAGGACCCACGTGAATCGGAAGAACGTCCGCCAACCTGAAGTCGCGGCTTGCCGACAACCATCCGTAATGCTGGTTATTCGGAACTTGAGCTCTCAAATCGTACGCGTTTTGATTTCCGTCGACCATCGTGCAATTTCGTGACAACAGCGGTTGTTGCACGGCATCCAATCTGTACGTAAAGTCCAGCTAAGACCACGTGAGAAAGCGTGGATGGCATCCTAGGAGGGCAGATAATGTCGAACGAACCAGAACGACGCGAGCTGAGTTTTTCATCGCTAGACGAGGTTGTGGCAGAGGCAGAACGCCTTGCAGGCGGCGACGTCAGGACTACTGGCAACCACTCATTCGGGCAAATCTTGAAGCACTTGGCCATCACTCATGACATGACGACCGGGCGTATGACTGCTCCCAGTCCACCGTGGTACATCAAGCTGATGATGCCCATCATGAAACGGTTCATTGTGAACGATAAACCGCTAAAGCCCGGCTTTAAGTTGCCTCCCAAGGCGGAAGCAGCGTTTTGGCCTGACCAAGAGTTTGACGTCAATGACGCGCTCACTCATTTGCGAGACTCGGTGGAATACTACAAAGCCAACGGTCCACTCCCCAAGCATCCCATGTTCGGTTCGCTCAGTCGCGCTGACAACGACCTGATGAATTGTCGCCACGCGGCGCTACATCTGGGATTCGTTCATCCCGTTTCTTAGGCCGCCGCAAACTCTTGGGCTTACCGAACGTTCCAACAGCAGCGGCATGCCGCTACTATGTTAGCTCCAGTACACTTCCGAGCGAGAGCAACTGATGTCGAATACTCCCAAACTGAACCGCCGCCACTTTATTGCCGCCAGTGCTGCGACGGCCGGCGTTGTCTCTGCCGCAAATCAAGCATCGGCCAGTGAATCCTTAGTGCGACCAAGAACGAATCGCAACATCCTGCTGTCCTGCAAGCTGGGAATGATCTCAGACAAACAGGATGGCCGCGAACTCAGTTTGGTAGAGCGGCTGAAGATGGCGGATGCAGCTGGTTTCGATGGCGTCGACTTTGATCAAGCAGGAAAATTCACTGAGCAAGAAGCACGCGACGCCGTTCAGGCCTCAGGCGTATTCGTTCACAACGCAATCAACCACACGCATTGGCAAAAGCGGCTAACCAGCCCGGATGCTGAAGTTCGCGAAACTGCCCGGAAGAATGTCGAGCACTGCATTCGTCTGTCGCATGCAGCCGGCGGCAATGGAGTCTTGATCGTGATTGGTCGCGCGAGTGATGGAAGCAAGGAAGAAACGCTGGCTCGATGCAGTGAACAGATTCGACAACTAATTCCATTGGCTGCTTCGCTAGGCCAGCCGATTTTGTTCGAAAACGTATGGAACAAGATGATGTACGACCACGATGGATCGCCCGAGCAGTCGCCACAGGAATTCGTCGAATTCGTTGACAGCTTCCGCAGCCCTTGGGTTGGCATGTACTACGACATTGGTAACCACTGGAAGTATGGCCAACCAGCGGAATGGATTCGAGCCTTTGGTCACCGGTGCGTGAAGCTGGACGTCAAAGGCTACAGTCGAGAAAAAGGCGCTTGGGCCGATATCGGAGAGGGCGACTTGCCTTGGGATCAAGTGCGAAAGGCGCTCGACGACATCGGGTTTACGGGCTGGGCAACGGCCGAAGTCGGAGGCGGTGGTGTCGAACGACTCACGAAAGTTCGAAAACAAATGGAATCAGTCTTTGGACTGGTGTAATCCGTGATTACGGAGCATCATGTTTTGCAACACGCAATGAGCCTGAAAAGAGATTTGTGAGATGAGCATCGCCACGATTACTCCCCAAGAACTAAACCGGTTGCAAGAGCAAGACGCGAGCATCCGCATTCTGGATGTGCGATCGCCGGCAGAATACGAGGCTATCCATGCCTCAACGGCCGATAACGTGCCACTTGATCAACTCAACGCAAACGCGTACTTGCAGCAACACGCGGCGGGCGAGAATCCCATCTATGTAATCTGCAAAATGGGTGGCCGCAGCATGAAGGCGTGCCAACAGCTGTTCGCAGCAGGACACGCAAACGTGGTGAACATCGAAGGCGGCACCGACGCGTGGGCGGCTGCCGGACTGCCCGTGGTCAGCGGTGAACGCCAAATCATGCCGCTGGACTGCCAAGTGCGTGTGATGGCAGGATCGCTAGTCGCAATCGGCTCGTTGCTGGGCTATCTGGTTCATCCGGCCTGGATCTTTTTGTCGCTGTTCATCGGTTGCGGCCTAGTTTATTCAGGCATAACCAACACTTGCGGCATGGCGAGTGTGCTGGCTCAGATGCCTTGGAATCAAACCAAACCAAAGCCAACACCAGCATCAACCAACAAAGCTGCCCAGCAGTGCGATACTGGCGGATGAAAGGTCGGCTAAACTAAGCGTGTCAGTTTGGTACGCTTCTAAGCCAACGTGGTCAGTTGCTTTTTTAGCTCGCGGACAGCCTTGTATTTTTGGTCACTGACGCGAGCGGGCGGCAGGTCAAGCTCTTCCGATATCTCGGCAACCGAGTGGCCCTCACAGTACAGCTGCAAGATCCGCTGCTGTGTGGCATTCAAGGTCTCTAGCGCTTGCGCGAGAGCTTCCTTATCGAAATCATCTGACGCGTCTGCATCGTCGGACGGATGCCATTGGCCCACGGCGTCTAAAGAAACCGGCTTTCGCTGCGTGGCCCTCCGCCATCTTTGCGCTACGCACCAAATGCTACGCATCAGTTCTCGACGTTCTGAGGACTCAGGGCGATCGATAGCCGAAGCCAAACGGTGCTTGGGGACACGTGACAGCAACTCAAGCATCGTATCCTGGGTACAGTCTTCCCACTCATGGAGCGGAATTCCCGCCTGTCGCCAACTGCTCGTGCAGTAGCGTTCGATGGACGAAATCGATTCCGCACTGACAGGAACCGCGAAAGTCGCGGCGATCAAGGCTGCACAGGTGGCTCGTTTCAGTGCCGGACTGGATTTCGGCCGAGGTCGAAGCGTTGTCGTCATGTTTTCCTCGTTCTTCATTCCGGGGTTTTCGACAGTACTAACAACGGACAGACTCGATCGACAATCTCGCAAGACTTCTAAAGAATGCCTCAAACACCGTTATTCCGGGCGAAAATCCACCAACAGCACTGAAAACGGCACCATATTGGTACGGAAATCGTCGAACGGAGTTCTCGAGCAACGGCATTCAGATCAATTTATTCGTCAAAGGTCCTTATCCATTGGGATGAATGCGTGTTGACGGTCAAATTTTCGGCCACTAAAATCTCGCCCCAAATCAATTGCAGTCAAAGACTTGCGTCGATTTAAGCTCTTCCAAGAGCGGCCAAAACCAATGAAAAAGCCGGGCTAGTCATGGCGCCGGATTGGCGTAAGGATATCGATATTCGGCTTGCCAACTTACCGAGAGTGATCTCCGCATGAGCGATGAATCCCAAGATATTTTCGATGTCGACCGCGTACGCAACCTGGTCGAATTGATGATCGAACACGGTCTCACGGAAGTGGACCTTCGACAGCACGGTCAGACCATCCGTCTTCGACGCGGAGGTGGCGAGCAAGTGCTAGCATCCCCCATGGTCG
>CAYQMZ010000170.1:8828-11818 GCA_964418725.1 uncultured Pirellulaceae bacterium | reverse complement strand
CCTTACCGCATAAGACCAGCGGTCTCAGGTATTCGGCAGCACCGTTGTCAGAGTGCTAAATTTCGCACCAGTGTCGGCGGGATCAACCGCGACTCTGGCAGCGTGCTACATCACCCCGTCGAATTCTCTGGCCGAGTCTCGGAGCGGCCGTTGGTTGATCGCGTGGGTCGCCTTTAGCACTTCATCGATCGCTCGACGATAGGCAGGTTCTCGATGGCCGAAGTCGTGTTCGACTACCGAGATTCTGTGTTGGGTTCGAACGTTTGTGATGTCCGGAAACTGATCGGGTGCCGTCAGATAGTCTCGGTGGAATCGTGTCCCCGTGCGGATGTGAAATCGATTCATCATCACGCGTTCCAAATGATCAGCATGGTCACGTAAGAATTCCGCAGTCCGCAGCACGTCGTCCGCGGTCTCACCCGGATAGCCGACGATCATCGTTACACGTACGCTGATCCCAGCATTCGCCGCGTCGCGAATAGCCTGCGACGAAGTGCTAACGGTCGCTCCCTTCACCATTCGGTCCAGCATGGCTTGGCTTCCGGATTCCAGGCCCGTGGTCAGCCGTACCATTCCTGCCTCGCGAGCGCGTTCGAACTCGGCCGCCGTCAGTCCGTTGCGCGATCGCGTGGAGTCGATGTGCACTGCGCCAATCCAACGAGCCCCCGGCACGCGTTGCTGCATCTGCTCGAGCAACGTGTCCCAAACGTCCAGGTTGGAGTTTAGCTTGGGATCCGTAAAGACGAACAACTTTGCGTCGAAACGTTTCGCCTGAAACTCGACTTCATCCATCACGTTCAACGGCGATCTTGAACGAAACGTGCGATGAGCTGAGCCGGTTACGTCCGAGCAAAAAGTACACGCCCCCCAAGAACAGCCTCGTCCCGTCGCAATGGGGATGATGCGATTGGGATACTTCTCCCACGGAAAATCGCTGTAGTCAGGGAAAGGAACTGCATCCAAATCCTTAAGCGGACGAGCGTTCGGTCGATTGAGGTCCGTTGACCACACTCCCTCGAATCGATCTAGGGACTCACGTCCAATCGTGGCGCGAACGAGCTCCGGTAAGATTGGCTCGACCTCTCCGCCCACCAATCCGGCGATTCCTGGTAGCTGCATCCATTCGTTGCGGACTTCCGGCTGTGCAAAGTAGGGACCACCCAACAGCATCGGAATCCCGCGTTGTTGACAGACCTCCGCAATTTGGTGGCAGAGATCGTAATAGATCAAGTAACTGGAAACTAAGACAGTCTCATATTCTTCTTCATCAAGTCGTTCGGCAATCCGTTTGGCAACCTCTTCACTTTGCGTAGCAAGCTTGGGCGCGTGCAGCGAAGTCTTCGACAGCCATTGTCGCGCGGACTTTACCCAAGTGTTCCCTGACATCGCCGAACGAAATTTGAGTCGCTCGATCGCAAGGCCCCAACGCGACACGGGCTTTTCGCGGATGACGCCCGTGACCCCCGTCGACATCGGTGAGAAAACATCGACCTGAAATGAATTTCGTCGCAAAATCGCCGTCAGCAGACCAATCGAAATCGTTGGATAGCGAGCGAAGTTGTTGAGGTCGACAAGTAAGACACGGTTTTGCCTGATCATGGTGAACCCGCAGATCGCAAAAGAGGTGTTACTGCTTAGTCAGGTGCCTCCTTTCAAATGCCGCGAAGTTTCGCAATGTACTCACGGCAAATACGAGTTGTTCATTCCATGCCGGCGACTCGCAAATTCAGTCACAAGTCGCGAATACAATTCAGCATAGTTAGCAGCCATTCGTTCTGGGCAGAATTCTTCGCAAACAAACTGCGAAGCTTCGTCCACACGCGTTTTCACGGAGGGTTCGTTTCGGGATACCTCTGTGAGGGTGTTGGCAAGTTCAGAAACGCTGTCGGATTCAACCAACGCCCCGGCCAAACCATGTTTCAGCATCCGTGGTAGCCCGCCAACACGGGAGGCCACAATCGGAATTCCAGCCCGCATTCCTTCGATCGCAATCAGCGGGCAACCTTCAGATCGCGACGGAATGACCAAACAGTTGAACAGCCCCAAGTAGCTGGCGGCGTTTTCGACATAGCCGAATAGCCTGACGTGCGGCTGCAAATTCGCCGTCGCTATTTTCTGCTCGAGTTGCTGGCGTTCTTCGCCTTCGCCAAAAATTGCTACCGCGATGTTCTGGCCTTGCTGACGCAGTTTCGCCGTTGCTTCGAGCAACACATCAAATCCTTTCTCATTCGAGAGGCGTCCGATAGCGACAACAGAAAAAGAGCCAGCGGTCAGTTGATCAATTTCCTGTTCGATCGCGTGACTTCGCTCTGCCGTCGGTAGCTCATAGCCGTTGGGGATTACCGAAATCTGCTCGGACGGTAGGAAAGCGAGCCGTTGGTCCGCAGCAATCCTGCTATCGACCGCAACTACATGATCCGCTCGACGGATGGCCCAAGTCTCAAGTCGCTGAATAAGTCGGGCCGCGAATGTTCGCGGCGGCCGCCATCCATGCAATGCCATCAACAATGGTTGTTGGCGTCGCGATCTTCCGACCAGCCCAAGATTGATATGTGGTTTGTAGCTGTGCGAGTGAATTAGATCGAATGCGTTTTGGTTCGCGAATTTCGCAAGGCGGCCACCACCGAACGGATTCGGACCGCGTGCCATCGGAAATCGTTTGACAACCAAGCCACGTTTGCGAGCCGCCTTTTCGAACGGGCGTTCGCGAGTCGATGAACCGCCGACGCCTCCCAGCACGCAGTGCCAACCGCGATCATTGTGGCGATGCATCAGTTCCAGCACGATTTTTTCCGCGCCGTACAGATCAACAGCATCAATGACGTGCAGTATGCGCATGGTGCAGACGCGTGGGCATATCTCTCAGAATTCTCGTTCCGAGAATCTACACGATGTCTTGTTCGAATGCTGCAGTGACCGAATGGTCAAGCCGACAGCAGGCCCACAATTTAGCAGGCCGAAAACACTAGTGATTTACTGCACCAAAAAAA
>CAYQMZ010000170.1:1254-8818 GCA_964418725.1 uncultured Pirellulaceae bacterium | reverse complement strand
TCTTGTTTGAGTGCTGCACTGGCAGAATGGCCAAGCCGACCGCACAGCCCACAATTTGGCAGGCCGACAAACCTAGTGATGTACTGCACAAAAAAAACGCGAGTACCGAATACTCGCGTCTTTTCGTTCTTTGTGTTGAGCAGCAGGCAACTAGCCCGCCATTCGACGAGTAATTCGATTGATGGGCTGCAACGCCTCGTTGAGCGTCGGTTGGTATCGATACTCCATCAGATACGCATCTTCGATTGTGTCTTCGTAGAAATCACGAAGTACCGAGATCGCTCGGAAACCGAGACTACGGAAGAACACCTGAGCCGGCAGATTCCGTTCACGTACTTCCAGCAATATTCTGTTGCGCCGTTGATGGGACAGCTTACTGACAAGCTTGTTCACCATCTGCATCCCCACGCGGTTGTATCGCATGTCTGGATGCACGGCAAAGTTGAGGATGTGTAGTCGTGTCTTGTGGAGTTCATAGATCATGAATCCAACGACGCGGTCACCATGTTCAGCCACCATGCCAATGCAGTTGCGTTGACGCAGGCAGCGGACGAAATCTTCCTCGGACCATGGAAACTCAAAACTCAGAGTTTCAATGTCGAGGATTTCGGGCATGTCGCGACGAATCATCCAGCGAATGTGAACGCGAAGTTCCTTCTTCTCGCCCAAGCTCATTCCCGATCCTCCTTGAATCTTCCTTCGACATCATTGCGAAGGCGGCAAACGTAATCCGAAACAGAGTGTTTGTCTTCTCCGTCAGAGGCGGGAGATTAACACAATCGCGTGGGGCGTTCCAAGACGAATGCCACAAGACAAATGAATCGTTGTCGCGAGATACGCTAGCGGTCATTTTTCGGACCGTTATTGCTGTTGCATTGTCGTCGTGAAAGCATCGCAAACACAAACAGGTACATGCAGAGCGTTGTAGTTTGGCTTGTGCACGCATTCCAAGGACGACGTTCTTGCTACGTGCGAAGCGTCATGCGTCGCGCGCGCAAGTACATTGCGGCCCACAATAAAGCGGAGGCTAGGCTGATCACTAAGCCGAACCAGCTTGGTGTAAGTAACGCCCACCAAGCCAAGCCAACTACGACCAGCGCGGCATGCGGATAGTCCCGACAGATGTCGATGACGCGGCCCGTGGCCGGTATTCGAGGCACTGCGATGATCAACCCCGTCAGGACGAACGCTGCTATGAAACGCATGGTCACACCGCTACGTAGATCGGACCCACGCGTGTATTTGAATTGAGGTAGTCCCGTGGCTTCGTCGGTGGTAGTTTCGCCTACCGTCGCAAACCGCTGGACGGTCCCGCGAAGCCACTGACTTTCTGACCACAGATCCGTCGGTAAATGATTCAATCGAGTCGGCGACACGCCGAACAATTCGGGATCGAAGACGTCGGTGTACTCCAAAACCACTTCGCTGATTTCTTCAAACTTCGGGTCGGAATTCCACGTGGCACGAGCTCGCAATCGGGACAGCGGAGCTTCCATTCGATTCGCCCAACGACGCAACCATGCCTTTTTTGCTGCACGCTTTTCTCGAATCAAAACCTGGCTATTGGTCCAAAGCTCTGTAAATGCGCCCACAAGCAACTCGTCGTACTCATCGTTGGTCAGCGGAGCCTGCTTCGTCGTCAGCTCGCCATCTTGCGAATAAACGCTCCACAACTGTGTGCGCACAGGAATGGGTTGCGTGACACTGGCATCTGGAAACAAGCGTGGTGCTTCCAAGCTGCCTGTTCGATTGTTGCCAGTTTTGACTCGGTAGATTGCCCGGATGCTCTGAGGCCACGGAGTTGCATTCAAGCCGACTTCGTATGCCTGGCCGAATTCTTGATTCACCAAGGTCGCGTCGGAGGCAATGGCTTTGAGGTTGCGTGGAGCCAGATCAACGGGAATCTGATCCACCATCAGCTGATACAACTGAGCCCGTTTGGGCAGCATCAAGATGACGGAGTCTTGTAGACCGGGCTTCAGTTCCATCTGCGTCATGACTAAGAACTCATCACGCTGTTGAATCCAGCTGGCCAGTGTTTCCATCAAGTAGACTTCTGGCCGATTCTCGGCTTCATTTTCGCTCAACTCCGCCACGTAGTCGCCTTGATTGATGCGATAGCGAGTGAACGCCTTGTCTGGCTGATTCCGCGTTCTTCTCATGCCTCGCGTCCGCCAACGAAGTGGCGCATCCAAGGACTGGTCCCTACTCTGCAGTTCTACAAAGCGGCTGAGTCCTCGATCGTTGTCACTTAGCAAATTGACGCGAGGAAGCTCGAGTTGATTCGTTGGAAGCGTTGCAGTTATCGAAATTTGTCGATCCGCTTGGTTACTAACAACCGATGTTGGCAGCCAGACGGTCACGATGCGTCGAGACAAACCAATGCCGCCGGAGAGTTGCACTTCAAGGTCTACCGGTTGGAGTTCGGCAACGTCAGAGTTGCCCTCGTCTGCCCTGACAAGTTCCGTAGCAGACCAATCCGTTAAGTTGCTGGGAACATCGAAATGCAGGACCTCGATTGGCATATTAGGATTGTTGTTCGCTCGTGTCGAAGCTCGCGTTTGCGCCGTGACACGTACCTGCCATGCACCTTCGGTTTGCATCAACCGAGTCGTAACATCACCTCGGAACCTCGAACGCACCCTACCAACATTCGCGCGCAGAGTTACGGCTCCGTCGGTGGCTTCGTCCTGACCATCAAATTCACCGTTCCATGAACCAACGTGGCGATAGCCTCGACGAGCCACGGCAGTCGACTCTGGCTCCGGAGCAAGTACCGGGGACTCTTCGAAGGCACTGTTCAACGCAACAGTGACATTCTCGGTTCGATACACCTCAACACTTTGCGTCAGCCGACCGCCCTGCGTGTTGTTGCCAATCGATCCATTTAGATACTGCGTTCGCGATCGCCCAAGTTCGCTGACCGCGGCACTGCCTTCGTCAGCGAACGAAGGCGTTTGCGATGCGGCAGGAATGGGTTGCCTGATCAGTGGTAGCGTCGCAACAAAAGTACTTTCGTCCGTTTCGAAACCTGCGTTGAAGGCATCGCCGCCAGTCGCGACGTCGCTGCCAATGGGTAGAAAGCCGCCGATGACTAAGTCGATTGGCACATCTTTGGAAATCTCTGGTCGATCAAGAAAGAAGATCGCGACGTGATCTTCATGTTGATTCCATCGAATCCGTTGCAACGTTCCAAGCGAGCTTGTGCACTTGATGGACTCAATCTGAAGCGATTTGGGCATCACCAATCGACGCACAGCAACAAATCGAACGTCGTTGGCAACCGGCACCAATTGGATGTTTGCCTCAAAACCAACTTCGTTCGAATCAATGAAGTACGAGAGCTCGCTACGCCAGTTTTCTGCTGTGTTGTCGTGTTGAATTCTCAGCCAAAGTTCGTTCGACTGGTCTTCGGGAGTAACATCCAGAACGAAGTCCGGCGATAAGTCGACCTTTCCCCAATCCTTGGCGAATGCTTCCGCATCAAGCTTGTTTAGGGATCGGGCGTTTTGAGGGAAAGCTGCGATGTCGTCCGAAGTCGTCACGACAGCAAGACGTATAGAACTCGGGACAACGTTTGTTGGGGTCACACTCGGCACTCTCAAGAGCCCTATAGGTGTAGGGATCGCCAGTTCAAATTGAATTCCGTTGTCGGGCTGCAAGAAATCTGTGTCGAACTGCCGAGTTGCTTCGTTCCAGTTGCCGTACGTAAATGATTCAAACGACGGAGTCAGCATCTCGTCCACCTTAAGCCGCATTGAACGCTGGTTTCCCTCGCGGATGAATCGCGTTTCTAAGGTGGCTTTGTTGCGATCAATTTTGAGTAGCACTAGCTGATCCACACCATCGCTCACGATCGACTGCCCCGCGCGCTCGACTTGGACCTGAACGCCGATTGCTGGCCCCAACTCGGCTTCAATGCGACCACTATCGGGCGATGCGCTTATTCGATTTTCAAGTCGATCGTCGCCCGGCCCCGAAGGGATAGTTACGGTGGCTGCGTCGATACCACGCGGCAAGTTGAGTCGCAGCCTTGACCTTGGTAGCGATGGAATTGGAAACCCAATCAATGAATCGTTCCCGTTTACCGCAATCTTGGTTCGGAAACTGAGCGATACGCGGTAGTCTCCTGGCCTCTGTATTCTGAGGCCTCCTCCGTTAAGTTCGTCGACGGAACGCGTGCCGATTTTGATGGACCCTGTTTCAATCTCAACTCGATCCTTTAGCGTTTCGATGGGCAGCCGTAGCATCGTGTCCGGTGTGAGCGTTGTCACCTGATACTCAGCACGAAACGTCACCCACGGGTCGTTTATGTTGGAAGGCCAAGTGCCGGCGTAGAGCGACTCGCGAACAATCTGATCCGGTTTCAGCGTCAACTCTCGCTCGCGTCGCTGAAGTGCTCTTTCTAACTGCGGCGGAACATAGATGAAGTCAGTCTTCTCTCGCTTCGATCCTCGATAGGGTTCGTAAATGAACGTTTCACGAGGCGCAGCAGGCTCGATGACTTCATTCGCATCGGCATCTTGCGGCGTTGGTGCCTGGCTCGAATTCGCCTCCGGCTGCCCAACCGGTTCTTGGGCTTGCAGGTGCGACGTTGATGTGGCTCCCAGATAACAGGCCAGGAGAATTGTTGCTGCTCGCGTAATGGCCACACTCTTGTTGACGCTGATGCTGGATAGATTCGCGGATTTGCGATTAGTAAACGTGCGAACAACGATGCTTAGAAGCAGCGCCCAGGCAAACGCGGCCGCAAGGTTGCCTCCAGGAAGCGGCAGTATCAAAGCCGCGACAAAACTGCCCAATAGCAGGCCTCCCATCACGCGTCTGCGTGGATAGATTAACCAACCACAGGCATACCCAGCGAAGAACAGGCTGTAAGCAAACGCGTTTGCTGTATCGCGATGATAGATTTTCAAATCCGCATCGTCGTTGTGAATCCAACGCCTGGACGAGACCCAACCACCCTGTTGGAAACCGATCTCTAAAGCCTCGCTGGAAGGGCTCCACAGCGAGTGTGTATCGTCATTCCACGTTTCAATTCGCTCCAATCGCGACTCTGGAAAAGAACTCCCGACTCCCACTGCTGCGATCCCGTCGACGAGATCTCGCCCCAGTATCTCCTTAAGCTCCGATGTGCTGGTGACAATCGCCCGGTCTTCATCAAACGCGATTGCCATACCCGCTTGCACTAGTCGGTCGACGCCCATCTGTCGGGCACGGGTGTATCTGGTTGTCGGCAGCGGTGTCGAAGGCAGTACGCCGATCCTACGAAGTTCCTCGCGATCTATCAGCATTTCGAATCCTTCCCGAGACCTCGCAATCGCGCGTTGGACAACCTTCAATCGCTCTCCCCATGTTGTTCTGGTGACGTTCGGATCCGAGCCAGCTTGAATCGAAGTCCAATCGGGACGTCCCAACTGAGATTTCGTCTGATCAATGAGAGATGAACTGTTGGACGAAGGAACTAAGCGGCGTTGAATTTCATTCCAAGCTGCCTTACCCCAGTTTGGTCCCTCGGGTGTTCCCAATGGGCCAAACAAACGCTGCATCCACGAATCCGACTCGCCCAAACGCCTTGGGTAAGGCTGATAGTCTCGTGGCAGCCAGACCTGCCACGTTGTCTGCAAACACGAAACGTTGGACGATGGGATGTCAGGACGCAACGTTGCCGATGCGTCATTGAGCGGAGACATCTGAATTGGTAGCCCAAGCCAGTCGATCGAACGAAGTGTTGTTTCCGGTTCGACGAATCGGACGGTCACGCATGGGTAGCGGTCACTGGGCGGGAGTGACAGCAGCAAGTGCCCATCGGAGATACGAATCTGCGAGCTAAGCTTTTCACCGTTGATCTCAACGCTATCCAGCAAGTATCCAGTGGGGAACTTCAGTTGCAGGCTGGCCGTCCCATCTTTTTGCAAATAGAAATCCGCTCGGTGGCGAGGCCTTCCTTTCTCTGCATAAAAACTGCGAACGTCGCATCGCCACGCCAGCAAGGATGACTGCACGGACATCGGCGTTTGCGAGATCTGCAGTTCCAGATTGGTGGCGGTCGGATCGTAAGAATAGGCGGCGTGAAGTGGTGGCGCGATGAATTCGTCGCCGCCCGAATTCGGCAGTTCCTCCGGCGATTCGAAACTGGTAACGGGAATCGCGGACAACGCATTTCCCGGCCGCATTTCGAGAGCAACATCACCGCGTCCATAGACGCCGACCGCAACTTGTTCGGCAGTACTCTGCTGAACCGAGGGCAACGGTATCGAAATCGATTCACCTTGAATCGTCGTGAGAACTTGCAGGCGAATGGGGCGATCTGTCGGCGGAAAACTTGCTCGAAACACATATGGGGCACCCGCCGATTCGACGGCAGCAACGGCTGGACGTTCACTTCGCCCCGGCAGGTCCCATTCAACGCCTTCCGGCAAGGCCGTCGAATAACCAACGTCCACGTGATCGATTTCCTCGCCCAGCGGATCGACCTCAAGGTCGTAGATCAGGCGAGCACTCGAACTGTCGGTGTACACTCGTGTGTTCGATGTTGCTCGAAGCAACGAACGCTTTGGCTCTCGAACAATACTCGTCAGCGAGCCACGTTCGTTCCACTCAAGCAGCATGTGATCTGACAATTCCACCTGCTGCAAAATTTCAGCGGTAGACATCGATTCCGCCAACTTGTTGGCTGCCGCGATTCTTTGCCCCACCCAATCGGGAATCAACATGGTCGGTTCGATCCACGTTGTGTTGGCAGCTTGCTCGATCCCAACTTGCACGCCGGAGGTGGCTTGGACGTACACCCAAGTACTCTCGTCGGCGACATTTCGAAACCGAATGGGCACGAGCGATTGAATGGAAACTCGCTTACCAATCGAATCGTTGCGGAGCGATAAGCTTAGTTCGATTGGATCTGCCGGTTTGATGGCCTGCTTAAATCTCAGGCGAATGACTCTCCCATTGGCTGTCCGTTCCGTCGCCTCTAGTACCGAAACGCCCAACTCATCGGGCATGTTCCCGATGGCATCGACTGATTCCAATTCCCAGCCTTCGGCAACCTCCATCTCGATATAGAAGGACTCGGCAGTAATAGACGCCAACTGTGTAACCACATTTGCCTTCACCGACGTGTCGCCAAGCGTCGCGCTGATCAAGGACTCTGCAGCGATTTCCCCCACCACAGGTGCAAACGCAACCTGAATCTCAGATGCTTCGGAGTCGCAAATGAACGATAGCGATTCTCGCCCGTCTTCCGCATCCAATCTCTCACAGAATGCCTTTGCCGAATTCACATCAATGACGGTTACCGACGGATCGGTTACCCACCGTACTCGTTCGGAGAGCCATCGAGAGTTCGTTGCCCGAATCCGTGGCAGCACACTAGCTCTGCCGTAGACACACGGCATCGTCGCCTCCACTTGAACGCGAAGCTCCCGGGAATCCATATTTTCCGGCAGTTCGAATTCGTAGGTCACCGCTCGCCTTGCGTTGCTGTCGGCGGACGACGAAGTGTTGGTGACGGTGTTTACTTTGGACCAATTCAAAGGACGTAAAGTATTTCCTGTTTCGATCAAGC
>CAYQMZ010000170.1:0-1244 GCA_964418725.1 uncultured Pirellulaceae bacterium | reverse complement strand
GTATCACGCCGGATAGTCAGCAGACTTCGCAGTCGAATCCCACTGGAGCGAAACAAGAACGAGGAGTCGTATCGAACTTCGTTTCGTGGCAGTCGTTTTAAGGCTGCTTCCGATAACACGGCAATTCGCAAACGCCGTTGCCCGCTCCACGTGATTCGCCATTCGGTAGCGTCGCTTGTTTCGTACTTCGCCCCGTCCATCCGCTCGACAATGCCATCGTCGGCCAGTAACAGAAGGCTATCAGGAAGTTTCAAACGCAACGACTGAGCCATCGCGTGTGGAAGCACAATGTCGAACTGATGAATCGAATCACTGGGCGATGCCCCGTGCAGTTGCCAGTCAAAACGCAGCCTTCCGCCCTGCATATCATTGACAACAACGGTCTCTTGCGGAGGACTGGTGACCCCAGCTAACGCGATCCGCTCGACCCTTGCACCATCGACCGAATCGTCGGCTTCTTTTTGCCATCGTGGTTGCGTCAGCGGAATGTCCGTACCTAGCTGCAGGTACTTTAGAGTTGCTCCTGTTTTCGAAAGCCTCAGTAGCGACGTACCACTTAATACTCCATCAACAAACGTGGCCTCATGGTCCGCTTGAGAAAACGGCAGACTGTTAGGAGGCTGAGGTCGAATGAGTTTCTCAAAGTCCTCTCGCCGTCGAGGCACGTAGCCGTCAATGTATTCCCCAAGTCGTTCAAACGGGATCTCGACCCGTCGAAATCGCAACGCTTGATCACCGCTCCCTTCAACATCGGCTGCCGGTTCTTGTGCGAACGAAGTCACAGACAGAAGTACCGTGATCAGGCAAACCCAGAAACAGCTTCGTGACGAAGTGATGCTCAGTGCACTTGATCGGAGACGGAGTAATTCGCGGAAGCCAATCATTGGTGTCGGACTCGCGAGGAACCTGCGGCCAAAGTTGTCGACCCGATCGTGGCAGAATCTCGTTTTGATATGGGCGAGATATCAAAGGCGGATTCATGCGTCGCTAGTGCACGGCGACGAACCACTGTTTGATTGGTCAACCATCGCAGGAACGTCATGAAGACAACCAGCAACAACCCGAATACCGCAACCTGCCCGGCAATGGAGGCATAGGACGGATGCAGGAATACAAGTCCGGCAATAATGAGGCTGACAACCAACAATGTGAGTGCTCGCCGCCGATAGTAGAGCATCAGCACTCCAAAAACGAACATGCAGCCGGACAATGCTAGTACGTACACCGGCAGCAGAGTCGTGCGA
>CAYQMZ010000169.1:0-11824 GCA_964418725.1 uncultured Pirellulaceae bacterium | reverse complement strand
ACCTCTGATGAAATCGGTAACGCGTGATGAATATTCAAAGCGTTTGTATTGCTGCTCTGCTTTCGACCTCGTTTTGTTCATTGGCCAACGCTCAGTCCGGCGACAAGGCGTTCTACGATCTCATATCCAAAGAATGGGACAATCGCATGCGCGAAAGTCCGTTATGGGCAACGCGGGCCGGCGATCATCGCTTCAACGATCAACTGGGTAGCGTTTCCGTCGAAGACGCCAACCGCCGTGCAGCCCAGCGGCAAGAGTTCTTGAAGGCCAGCGAAGCTATTGATGGCTCTGACCTTTCCGCCAAGGCACAGTTGGACAAACGCTTGTTCGAGCGGCAACTGCAGCAGGGACTTGAGTCGCACGAGTTCAAGGAATACCTAATTCCAATTACGAACCGTTCGGGATTTCACATTGACTTCCCCGATACTCGACTTACTAGTCCGTTGAATACGGTTGAGGACTACGAGGATTTTATCGCGAGACTTCGGCAGTTCCGCGACTATGTCGATCAGCACATCGCAATCATGCGCGTGGGAATCGAGCAGGGGAGAACGCTTCCCAGTATCGTTCTGCAAGGTTATGCAGAGCCGATCGAGTCCCAGATTGTTTCGGATCCGAAGGAGAGTTTGTTCTTCGAACCATTCCGAGAATTTGGCTCAGATATTCCGGAAGCAGAGCACAAGCGCCTCCGTGGGGAAGCTCTTGAAGCAATTCGTGCGTCGATCATTCCAGGCTATCAAGCGTTCCTCGATTTCATGCGAGATGAGTACGTGCCGTCGGCCAGGGGATCGATCGGTGCATCCGCAATGCCGAACGGGCGTGCCTACTATCGATTTTGCGTCAAGAAGTTCACAACGCTGCCTTTGACACCTGAAGAAGTCCACAACACTGGGCAGGCGGAAGTGAAACGTATCCGCGCAGAAATGGACGACATTCGCGAGCGGGTGGGGTTCGAGGGAGATTTCCCGGCGTTTCTTGAGCATCTTCGAACGGACCCTAAGTACTATCCCAAGACGAAGGACGAACTCCTAAAGGCCACGGCGTTGGTGCTAAAGCGAATGGATGGACTGCTCCCCGAGCTGTTCAAGACGCTGCCGCGTACGCCGTACGGAATTCGCGAGGTGCCGGAGTACATTGCGCCACAAACGACGGCGGCCTACTACATGCCGCCAGCCGGCGACGGAACAAAAGCTGGCTTCTATTACGTGAACACATACAACCTGAGCAGTCGTCCGCTGTATGGTGTTCAAGCGTTGTCGCTGCACGAGGCTGTGCCGGGCCATCATTTACAGTTGGCATTGCAACAGGAAATGGAAGACACACCGGAGTTTAGAAAGTACGCCAGCTTCACGGCGTACATCGAAGGGTGGGCACTTTATTCCGAGCGGCTTGGACTGGAAGTCGGCTTCAATGAAGATCCGTACGACGACTTCGGTCGCCTAACATATGAAATCTGGCGAGCGTGTCGGTTGGTTGTGGACACCGGCATTCACTACTTCGGTTGGACTCGTCAGCAAGCGATCGAGTTCATGGAGCAGAATAGCGGACTTTCCAAGCACAACATCCGCGCCGAAGTCGACCGCTACATTGCTTGGCCCGGACAGGCGTTGGGTTACAAGATTGGCGAACTGAAGATTCGCGAGTTACGAAAACGTGCGGAAGATGAAATGGGCGATCGATTCGACATCCGCGATTTTCACGACGTCGTTCTTCGCACGGGTGCAGTGCCCTTGGATGTACTGGAAAGCTACGTCCAGCAGTACATTGACGACAAGTAGCCTGCAGGCAAAAAGAAACGCAAACGTCGCAAATCTTGCGACGTCGCGTCGTGGTCTACTTGAAGTGATTGAGCGTTAGTCTACTTTCGCTCCACAGTTGGCTTTGCCGCTTGGCGGCGCTTGTACATGTTAGGTGCCGTTGCCAAGTAAACAGCACAATCATCAATCACCCAGTCGGTGGACTTTTGTCGGCCGTTGTCGAAGTTGCAGACGTTGAAGAAGAAAGTCTTGAACGTCTCGGCACGGTAACCGTATGGGTACTGAGAAGTGACGTAGTCTTCAGACGTTAGCGGATCGACGCCTTTGCTGATGTAATAGTGAACCATTCCGTCGGGAGTGACGGACATGCCCAACGTCCACCAGCCGGTCACATCGATATTGGGACCGCGTACTTCCATGCCTCGCTGGTTGCCACGGATACGCCAGTACGCCACGTCATAGGGTTGATTGTTATCTGATTCGCTTCGCAGTTCGACGAACATGCCAGGCCAATATGTTTCCAGCCCCCACTCTTTCTTTGGTGCTCGGCCCCAGAAGTCCTTCTTCTTTTTCTTGTGTTCTGGAACTCGCATCGCATGAGTTTCTAGCGATGTGCGGAAGCCAAACGTGGCACCAGTTCGGTTCTCCCAAGTGGCGATTGGCGGCATAAAGACGTGAGCTACAACACTGGGAGTATGTGCGACGGGAACTTTGTGTCCGATCCGTTGCCAGACGTTGCAGATGAAATCATCCTGCTGCATCTTGTAGCTGAATCGACCGGGAATGCCCGAATGCGTGGTCCGCAGCAGCAACGCGCCTTTACTGCCTTCTAGGCCACCTGCGGGCGTAGCGACACGGGCAACCACATCGGGACAGCCTCGCTTGATGCCTTCGTACCAGCGGCTATTCGCTGACCAACCGGCAGGCTCCCGACGCATGTCGTCTTGCTCTTCGCTGCTCTTGGGGAAGTTTGGACGAAATGCCCATCGCTCGTCTTCAAAGTCATCACCCACATTCGTCAGCTTCACTCCCGTCCCTGGTACGACCGGATTTGCAGCCCAGGCTGCCGTAGCGAAGGAGAAAATCAGGCAAACCATGGATATGCGAAGGGTCCGCTGCGAAACCAACATGACATCATCCCTAAGTGTTCGATTGCAGAAGAAAACGTTGCGTTAGTCCATCATCGACCTTGCTTGCACTTGGATTGATGATTCTTGAACGAGTTCGAGTTGGGCAAAGTTTGCAAGCAATCACTGCCTCCAGTAGTTTCACTCAGTAGTTGCCGCTGCGTTCTCTCGACTTGGAAACGCTGGCCACGCTGTTAGCCATTTGTTACCTTCTTTGCAGATCCGGTCATGCAGAAATTGCTTGTGTGGCGTGGTTTCGAAGCATTCGTGGACCTAGTTCACGCAATCCAAGGGAGTCTCTGCGATGGCACAATCGCTTCAAATCGTGCCCGATAAATGCACAGGATGCATGCAGTGCGAGCTAGCCTGCTCGTGGGTGCAAACGGGTACCTTTCAACCGTCTCAATCATTGATCCGCGTCAGCGTTTTTGACGAACAAGCCAGTTATGCACCACTTGCGTGCATTCAATGTGACGAAGCTTGGTGTATGAACACATGTCCGACCAATGCGATCGCCATTGATCCCGACACTGGTGCGAAAGTCGTCATGGATCAACTTTGCATTGGCTGTCACCTGTGCACAATCACGTGTCCTTTTGGGACCGTGTGGACTTTGCCGGAATCTGACAAGGCAGCAAAGTGCAACCTGTGTGGTGGCGATCCCGCATGTGTGACCAGCTGCCCAACGGATGCCATTGAGTTCGTCGACAGCGCGGATGTTGGCGATTGGTTCGAGAGTTGGGGCCAAAAGGTCACCGCCGGCTACGTGGCAGCCAAAGATTGATCAGCAATCCAATCGCATTCTTCATTCTGCAATCGCGACCAAGACCAACTGAGAACAAAAGGGAGTTTCCATGTCTGGCTGGCACGGCAAAATACTTCGCGTGAACCTGACCGCTGGCACATCCGTGGTCGAAGAGATTCCACAAGACTGGTTGGAAACGTATGTCGGCGGCCGAGGTCTCGGTGACCGCTACCTGTATGAGGAGGTCGACCCAACCGTCGATCCACTGAGTCCCGAAAATAAAATCATCTTTGCGACCGGACCGCTTACGGGAACGCCAGTCCCATGCGGTGCACGGTATATGGTGATCACCAAAGGAGCACTCACCGGCGCGATCACGACATCTAACTCCGGTGGACACTGGGGGCCTGAGCTGAAATTCGCCGGCTACGATCTGCTGATCCTTGAAGGCAAATCTCCGAAGCCAGTGTACCTGTACATTCACGACGACCACGTCGAGCTTCGTGATGCTTCGCAGTACTGGGGCAAAGGCGTCAACTACACCGAAGATACGTTGCGATCGGAACTAGGCATTCCAGCGTTGCGCATCGCGAGTATCGGCCCTGCCGGCGAAAACCTGGTTAAGTTCGCCTGCATTATGAATGACAAGCATCGTGCTGCTGGACGTAGCGGTGTCGGTACCGTCATGGGCTCCAAGAACCTAAAGGCAATCGCCGTCCGCGGAACTGGTGGCGTGAGTGTGGCCAAGCCAGAGGAGTTCATGAAGTCCGTCTGGGCTATGCGTGCAGACATGAAGGACTCGCCAGGCCGACGTTCATTTGCGGAACTGGGGACGGCTGCCACGATCGACATGACGCAGGCGTTCGGTGGTTTGCCGACGAATAACTTTCAAAAAGGCCAGTTCGACGAATTCGAAAACCTCAACGGGAACACGATTAAGGACACTCGTCTGGTTACGAACAAGGCCTGCTTTGCCTGTACGATTGCTTGCGGTCGCGTGACGCGACTGGATGGTGACGACGCGGACAAGTACATGGTGAACATGCATCCGCGAAATTGGAAAGAAGCCAACGAGGGGCCGGAATACGAATCTGCTTGGGCGTTGGGCGCAGATACAGGCGTAGGTGATCTGGACGCTGTCCTCAAAGCCAACTGGTTATGCAACGACCTTGGAATGGATCCGATTTCAATGGGAGCTACATTGGCTGCCGCGATGGAGCTTTACGAAGAAGGAACCGTCACTGATGCGGACGTGGAAATGCCGTTGAAGTTTGGTTCGGGCGAGGCCCTGGTTCGTATGACGGAAGCCACTGCCTACCGTGAAGGGTTTGGCGATGAGTTGGCGGCCGGGTCAAAGCTGATGGGCGAAAAGTTCAAGAATCCCGACGTGTTCATGGGTGTCAAAGGGCAAGAGTTTCCAGCTTATGATCCGCGTGGCTTTCAAGGCATGGGCATCGCATACGCGACTTGCAACCGAGGTGCTTGTCACCTGCGTGCTTGGACACCAGGCATCGAAACGTCTGGTGAATACGATCCACACGTTCCGGAAGGAAAAAGCGAATGGGTTGTTGGTGAACAGCATCGCACGACGGCTCACGACAACACAGGGATTTGTATGTTCGTGGGCGCCGCAGGAGGTCCGCTGGAATCGCTGGTTCCCTGTACATCTGCGGCCACCGGGATCGAGTTCACGATCGAGGACTTCATCAAGATTGGCGAGCGTACTTGGAATCTGGAAAGACTGTTCAACTTGAAGGCCGGATTGACCAAGGCCGACGATACGCTGCCGAAGCGACTGCTGAAGGTGGCTCATCAGGATGGCCCATCGGCAGGTGTAACCGTCCAGTTAGATAAGATGCTGCCGGTCTACTACAAGGAACGAGGCTGGGACGAAGAGGGTGTGCCGACGCCGGAGAAACTCGCTGAGCTCGGACTCGCATCACTATAAACGTCGAACGATCTTCTCACGCCAACAGCAATCTACAGCGACATCAACCAACGCATAAAGAAACCATGACGCACATCATTATTGGCGGCGGGCCAGCCGCGACGAATGCGATCGAAACCATTCGGCAATTTGACGACAAGGTGGCGATTGCTCTGATCAGCGATGAAGTGGCTCATTCGCGCATGGCATTGCCCTACTGGCTGTCCGGGCAGATTCCTCGCGAGCAGACGCACACGGGTAACGACGAGTACTTCCGGCGGCTTAACGTCGTGACCAAGTTTGGGGAACGCGTCGCCAAGATTGATGCCGTGGCGAAGTCCGTTACCACAGAGGCAGGCGAAGAGCTGAGCTACGATAGCTTGTTGCTCGCGACTGGATCCACGCCGCTCAAACTCCCCGTCCCCGGTGCGGAACTCGCCGGCGTTACGCCACAGTGGACATTGGATCAGATCGAAGCCAGTCGGAAGATCTTGGATGGGAAGACAAAGCCACGTGTCGTTCTGGTCGGAGCTGGTTTTATCGGCTTCATTATCCTCAGCGCGTTGCACAAACGCGGATGCCAATTGACGGTCGTGGAACGTGAAGAACACGTGCTACCCAAGATGTTGACCGCAAAATCGGCCAGCTACGTTGAGAACTGGTTGGCCGGCAAAGGCGTGAATCTGCAGTGCGGAACCAGCGTTACCGAGATCACCGAATCCGGTGGCACTAAGATCGTCAAAACTTCTAGCGGTGAAATCGAATGCGATCTGGTGGTCGTTGCAACGGGTGTTTCGCCGAATACGGAGTTGGCCTCAGCGGCCGGATTAACGACAGACCACGGCATTATTGTCGACGCGCACATGCGAACCAGTGATGCGAACATTTTCGCGGCCGGCGACTGTGCTCAAGGAGTCGCCATGTTCCAGCAAGAGAAAGTGGTGCACGCTATTCACCCAACGGCCGTCGACCACGGACGAATCGCGGGAGCCAACATGGCCGGTCAGTCAATCGAGTACGGTGGTAGCCTTTCCATGAACGTGCTCGATGTCTGCGGGCTGCAATGTGTGAGTTATGGCAACTGGGAAGATAGCCAGGCACAGTCGATGGAAATCAATAGCCCTGCAACGAACGTCTATCGCAATTTGCTTTGGACTGGCGACCAGATCACAGGAGCGATGTTTGTTGGCCAAGCAAACAACGTAGGAATGTTGACGGACGTTGGCATGATCAAAGGGTTAATGCAGACGCAAACGTCGTTGGGGCCGTGGAAGGACTACTTGGAGCAAAACCCGTTTGATGTTCGTCGCGCCTACATCGGAACGGGCGTTGCGAAGAAGCTTGCCAGTACAACACTTTTAGGACGGCCTGCGACGACGCGGAGCTTTCACTTTGGGGGAGCCAAGCCGTCAGTGCCTAAGACGCCTCAGCACGCAGCGTACGTCGGAACAAAGGACTGAGTTGGCATGAAGATCAAAGTTAAGTTGATGGGCATGCTGAAGGATCGTAGCCCCGAGGGTGGAGAGCTTGAGTTGCCCGACGGCTCCACGATTGGCAGTGTGCTCGCCGCGCTTGGAATCGAGAGTGAAACGATTCAGGCCTTCAGTATCAACGGTTCCATCGAACGATCGCGTGAGACGGTGTTGAACGATGCTGATGAGTTGACCGTGCTGCCGCCCGTTGGTGGAGGTTAGCCAGCCTGCGTGTCGAAATTTCGGCCACCGATAACCAAGAACTCAATAAAAACAGCCACAACATCATTGCGATGTTGTGGCTGTTTTCTTGGTTGCTCGTTACCGAACTACTGAATCCCTGCTTTTCCAGGCGTTCAGTTTTGCCGAACCTGGTTCGCAGCGGCCATACAGTTGGCTGATTCGTTAGCCGGCTGCATTCTTGGCTGGGTTTTCCCAGTCGACTTTTTTGCCGTCGGCCCACAAGTCCTCAAGCGCAAAGTAACCGCGGGTTTCTTCGTCGAACAGGTGCACCACGATGCTGCCGTAGTCGAGCAGGATCCAGCTACTTTCCGTGTAGCCTTCGATTCCCATTCGTTCGTCGCCCAACTCCTTTTCCAGTTTGTTGTCGATTTCCTCACTGATGGCGTGCAGTTGACGACGACTGGTTCCGGTGGCGATCACAAAGTAATCAAAGATGGAAGTGAGTTCGCGAACGTCCAGTACCAAGATATCTTGACCACGGTTTTCGTCGGCCGTCCGTGCTGCTGCGATGGCCAGTTGCAAACTCTTGGCTGAGCATTCGTCGGTTCGGGGAAGAGTCGTGTTGTCGTTAATGAGGTCGGTGAAGGACGTATCTGCCATGCAAACTCCTGCGGTTGAAATCGAGGCAGATCGGAACCGATTGGAAAGGGAACGGTTGACCTGCCTTGCCCCACTTATCGTATGTGCCTTCATACTAACTAGATGCTGCGAATCGCGAAAGGTTCGGCGTTTCGCCGTAGGCACCAGCCGTAAAATCGCTGAACTGTCCCCAACCAGATCGCTCTTCGATAACCTGCACTATTCGAGAGCCAATCGTCGATTCGCGACCGTAAATCTATCGTTGCAATCCGTACTGCTTGTTGGGCGGACAGATCAAGAATCGTTTCCAGGACGTAGCGTGCTTCAGACACAGTACGATTACGATTCCACTCACTAAGCAGTTAACCGCAAAAGACTGCAGTGAATAATCTGCGAAGCAGCAAGAAAGCTTCACTCGCCTTCGAGCAGGTCGCCTTCAGAAAGGATATTGAATCCCTTGTCTCGCAAGGTATCCATGGCGGTATCAATGTTGTCCACCATCAAGGCAACGACCGGACGATCGTTAGGGCGAAGCAGCAAAGGATAGGCTTGCACGATGTTGACTTCTGCTTGCAGCAGTGCCGTACATACGTTGAGTAATGGCTGGCTGCTTTCAGGAAGTTCAACCGCAATCAGATCGGTCTCGATCATTGCCAACCCAGCGCGTTCTAGGATCTCACGACCTTGCTCTGGGTGACTTAGTAAGAAGCGAACGAAACAGCATTCCGTCGAGTCGTGAATTGAGATGGCGACAATGCGAACTTTGCCACCTTCAAATCGCCGTACCAAGTCGAGCAGCTGACCGACACGGTTTTCCAGGAACACCGTGAACTGCCGGATGGAAGGATAGTCACGCCCGTGCATTGTCAGTGGGCCACCGGTGATACCTTCGCCGACACTCATAATGATTCACCGGAAAGAATTGTTTTCTTGTTGACTACGCCAGCCGATGAAGTGGTAGCAAGAACCACGATGCTGGCACGCGAGCGCGGGTTATACGAGAATAGGTTCTATGGGTCAACTTGTTTCGCATTAATCCGACCATCAAATCGGATATGGCAGCATCGCACGTGCATCTCGCGCGACATTTGTGTTGACTCTTGCGGGAAATCGCTGCCCCGCCTCGTTGTCGGGGCGTTTCTCCTAGGCGGCGGAAGTGGCTACTAGGTTCGCCAGCAACTCCTTGGCTGCTCCCGAATCAATTGCTTCCGCCACCAGCTGCGCGCATTTCTTGGGGTCATTCTCTTTGCCGGCAAGCCACAGAGCGGCGGCGGAATTCAGCACCACAACGTCGCGGAATGCTCCTTTTTCTCCTTCGACGATCCTGCGGATGATGGCGGCGCTCTCCGCGGGTGTTTCAGCTTTCATCGATTCTGTGCCGGCAGATTCGAGTCCAAAGACGGTTGGATCCCACGTGAACTCTGTCGCACTACCGGAGCCCACTTCGGTGACGTTCGTCTGTCCTCCCAGCGAGACTTCGTCCATACCGTCTTCGCCTGAAACGACCAATGCTCGCTTTGTTCCCAGTCGCTCTAGCGCACCGGCCATCAAGGGGCGAATCTCTGGGATACCGACACCAAGCAACTGGTAGCAGGCTCCCGCGGGATTACATAGCGGGCCGAGCAAATTGAAGATCGTGCGGACGCCCAGCTTCTTGCGAACTGGCACGACGTGCTTCATGGCTTGATGCATAAGCGGCGCGAAGCAGAAACAAATACCCAGTTCATTCAGCGAGCGTTCGACCTGAGCGATGCTTGCTTCGATATTCACCCCCAGTTCAGCCAGCACGTCGGCCGATCCGGTCTTGCTGGACATCGCTCGATTGCCGTGTTTTGCGACGGGTACGCCGGCAGCAGCCGTTACAAGTGCCGACGCTGTGCTGATGTTGAAGGTGCCTCTACCGGAACCACCGGTGCCGCAGGTGTCCAGTAGTTCGACATGATTCGATTGAATCTTGGTCATGTGGCGACGCATCGCATCAGCCGCTCCCGCCACCTCGTCAACTGTTTCGCCCTTCGCACGCAGAGCCATCAACAGCAGTCCGATTTCGTTTTCCTCGCACTTGCCATCCATGATCAAGTGAATGGCGTCCGACATCTCTTGCATGGAGAGATCTTCGCCGCCAGTAACGCGACCCGTTAGTTCGTTCAGCATTTGTTCGCCAGTTCTTCCGTTTACGTTCGCCATCGACCCTGCACAGACCATTGTAAATGGTACAGATGCGGCGGGCCGTTCAAAGACGTCTGGCCGAGTTTTCGTTGGATGAGAACAAAGGGACGAAATGGAAGGATTAAGGGTGCAGGTAAAAGCGGCTAGGGCCTTGCATGCCAGTCTATTCGGCGTTTCGCGAACTGATCTAATGATTGTGACCGTAGATTTAGGCTTGATCAGGTGTAGAACGCAACGGGACAATAGAGTGATGGAATCGCATATCGCTTTGCCGCTTATCTCTCGCCCAACCTGGTTGTCTCACCGCAATCCGCTTAGCAGGACTTGGCGTCAACCAACGCTGTTGTGCTGGGGGCTGCTGTTTGGACTCTTGTGGGCAACTACGCCATATGCCGTAGCTCAAGATCCTGCGGCTTCAGACGCTCCGACGGCTGTACCGCAGACAGCCTTCGCAGCCGCACGGGCGATGGAGTCGGCAATGGTTGCTGCAATCGCTTCCGCGGAACAAAGTGTTGTCGCCATCGCACGGGGGAAACGCGGGGAGGAAGGACAACTGCTCAAAGATTCGCAGTTCATTCCCTATGAGTATTCGACCGGCGTGGTCGTAGGTAAAGCTGGGTTGATCCTGACGAACTATCACTCGCTGGGTGATGTGCAGCAACATGACTACGTCGTTTGGATCAGTGGGAAATCGTATTCGCGAGTTGTCGTGAAGGCCGCGGATCCGTGGACGGACTTAGCCGTCTTAGAAATCAACGCTCGCGACCTCAAACCCATTCAGCTTGGCGATGCCTCGGGCTTGAAGCGAGGTCGAATCGTCATTGCGTTAGGGAACCCACACGGAATCGCCAGAGACGGCAACGCGAGTGCAACGTGGGGAATCGTGTCCAATATCAGCCGCAAAATTGATGGTCCGGTGCCAGGTAGTAGAAAGCCGGATGCTGTGTTGCCAGCTGATCGAGAAACTCGCTATCACTTTGGCGGTTTGATTCAGACAGATGCCAAGTTGGCTCGAGGGACCAGCGGCGGACCGATGCTGAACTTAGAAGGCAAGATGATTGGCTTGTCGACGAACGTCGCGATGTTGGCTGGTTTCGAAAAAGGAACGGGCTACGCGATACCAGTGGACGATCACTTCAAACGCTCCCTGGCAAAGCTGAAACGCGGAGAAGCGGTTGGGCAGGGATTTCTGGGAGTAGCCCCACGTAATCCAGAGGCGAGCTTCGGTGAACGCGGTGTCGTCTTGGAACGTGTCGAGCCGGGTACGCCAGCTGGGCAGGCTGGCCTTTTCGCGCGGGATCAGGTTCTTCGAATTGATGGTAAGCCCATTCAAACGATTGATGACCTCTTTCTGCAGATCGGTTCCTCGTTACCGAATCACGTGGCCAGGGTCGAGGTTTTGCGAGCGGGTAAGTTGCAGACGATCCCAGTGCGTTTGACGAAAAAGCCGAGCTTGGCCTCTCGTCCGAGTATCACGACCGCGGAAATCGCAACGTGGCGAGGAGCTCAGGTGGATTTCGCCACGGGGTTGTCCATTCGGAAGCTCCCTTCGATCGATCCCAATGGCTGTGTCGTCGTCACGCAGGTCGACCGTGACTCCTCCGCGTGGGCAGCAGGTTTGCGAGTGGGCACGATGATCAGCAAGTTGAATGGTAAACGGGTAGCGTCGCCCACTGAATTCCACAAAGTTGCATCGAACCTTCCCGGTTTGGTGAAGGTCAGTGTGTATGACCGCTTTCGGCTGCAGGTCGTTGACGTACCTGAATAGCCAGTCCGCGACGCTCTTGAGGCCACTTAGCCAGCTC
>CAYQMZ010000168.1:0-11839 GCA_964418725.1 uncultured Pirellulaceae bacterium | reverse complement strand
TACAAACCTTGATCAGCGTGTGGACTTCAGCGACTTTCTGGCACTGTCGAATGCGTTTGGCCAAGAAGGTGGATGGGAAGCGGGCGACTTCGACGGCAACGGACGCGTCGAGTTTCCAGACTTCTTGGCACTGTCAGCAAACTTCGGAGTCACGAATGCGACAAGTGCCGAAGCGGCGGCCGTCCCAGAGCCAACGGGTGTTTGCGTGTTAGCCTTCGGCTTGATGTCGCTCTTGGGGATACGACGTAAACGCTGACTTTGGGCGACTGAAAAAATTACAAATCACTCGGCGCGATTAGCGCCGAGTTTTTTGTGGTTTGCTAGTTGGCACGCAGCGAAGTTTTTTGACCGGAATGTCGTGTCACTGCAAACGGTAAAGACATCTGTGATTCTTCGGTTTCTGCATCGGGATTCAATTCCCGATGCAGAAGACTTGGCTGAATGTCTGTCGCGTGCTGATACTTGTCGCTGGAGTACTCGCGGATCGAGCCAACAACCTGATGAAACGAAAGCTGGCAAATCGGAATGCGTGGGTAAATTCTGACCGGTTGCGCAACAAACATCTGCAGTGTCCAGCAACCGCAGTAGCCAACATCACCAAAGCTTGTGGATGCGTTGACGAACAATCCTAAACGGGAAACAGACGAGCGGGCTTCGACCATCGGCACGAAGTTGTGTGTTTCCGTTCGCTCGACTGTTCTGCCCAGATAGATCTGGTTGGGCGACAGGACAAGGCCATCATCGGGAATCACAAACCGACGCACGCGATTCGGCTTTCGCATGTCGAGGACAACTTCCTCGTAGACCATCAATTCGTGATGGAGCGTCAGATCGTAACTGTTGGCGTTTAGCCGGTCTTCGTTGAACGGATCGATATTTATGTTCGATCCTAAGTTCAGCCGAATTTCGTCCCCCGACAAAATCATCGCGCTCTATCCGTTGCTAGAAATTCCTTGGCCCCCACCAGTTCTTCCTCACAACGCGTCGTTGTAGTGCCGTGTTGGCGACTACGTTTCGACACCGTCCTGAGGACAGAACTCCTCGAAATTACAACGCTCGCATTGCGGTTTTCGAGCTTTGCAAACTGCTCTCCCATGGTAGATCATCCGGTGCGAATAATCGATCCACTCTTTTTTCGGGATAATCTCCATCAGCTCGCGTTCGACCTGAACTGGGTCCTTTTTTTCGGTTAAACCGAGTCTACGACTTAGTCTTCCTACGTGCGTGTCGACCACCACACCTGTGGGGATTCCGAAAGCTGTACCTAGCACGACGTTCGCCGTTTTACGTCCGACTCCAGCCAATTTGACAAGTTCGTCTAGATCCTTTGGCACCTCGCCGTTGTGCGTTTTCACCAGTTCCTGACAACACGCCTTGATGTTCTTGGCTTTGTTTCGGAAGAAGCCGGCGCTTTGCACCAGTTTTTCGATGCTGCGTATCGGGGCTTTCGCTAGTTTTTCAGCCGTTGGATATCGGCCGAACAGATCCTTCGTGACGATATTGACGCGTTCATCGGTGCACTGTGCCGATAAGATGGTGGCGATCAGGAGCTGCACGGGAGTTTCGTAATTCAGCGCGCAGACTGCGTGCGAGTAGTCTTTTGCCAATTGCCGCGAGACCTTCTTTCCCTGCTTCTTTAGGGTGCTCAGGTCGCGGTCGTCCTTGGACTTCGAAGACTTGGAAGTGGTTTTTTTCGCTTTTGCCATCACGCAGTTTCGGATTCAAATTGCAAATCGACAGGCTGACGAATTCAGCGACCAGCCTAAAATCCAGTAGGTGCCGCTGGCAAGTTCGGCAGAGCAAGCGGTGCCATTTTTTCGGACGCCCAAAGCCGAATTGCGTGATTTTTCCGTGCTGTAATCGGAGAAGCTTACATTCAACCGCAGAAATTGCGATACTCCGACTAAGAATCAAATTGAGTCACCTGCAACCGACAATGCGTCGGCCAACATTAGACGGCTCCATTAATTCGCGTAGTCAGCACCAGATCTAGGCATCACCGATATGTCCGAAACGGAATACGATCCCCGCTACCTCGAGGGCATCAACCTCTTTAACGACTGCGAGTTCTTTGAGGCCCACGACGTCTGGGAGGAACTGTGGGCTGATTTGAAAGGCAATGACGACTCACGAAAGTACTACCAGGGCCTGATTCAAGTGGCGGTATGTCTCCATCACTTTGTGAATGGGAACATTCGAGGTGCGAAGAAACTGTTTGCGTCCTCGACAAATTATTTGCGCCCTTACGGTCCGCGGTACGCCGACGTCGATCTCGAACGTCTGCTGAAGGAACTAGAGATTTGTTGTGAGGAGATTCTGGCCAGTACCGAAGAGTTTCCTAAGATCGAAATAGATCCCGACAAGATCCCCGATATCCATTTTGGATAAGGGCTGATTTGCATCGTGGTTGCCGGGGTATCTCGGTCGGTATTTCCCTGACTCGAAGAAGTCGTCCAAAGGCCTGAAGCGTGTCTGCAGACTCATTTTCACTCGACGATTTCGGTGGGACGACACGTCTGTTTCCGCTGCCGAATTTGGTGGTGTTTCCACACGTGGTTCAGCCGCTGCATATCTTCGAATCACGTTATGTGGAAATGCTTGAGGATGCCATCGCCAACGACTCGCTGATCGCGATGGGCTTGCTCCTGCCGGGATGGGAGGGGCAATACGAAGGACGACCACCTGTCGACCCAATCGTTTGCTTGGGACGTGTACTTAGCCACTCACCAACGAAGGACAATCGCTACAACATTCTGCTGGGGGGGATCTCACGGGCCCGAATAGTGAACGAGCTTCCCCCAAAGCAATCTTTTCGTGAAATCGAAATAAAGTTGTTGCAGGACACGAAGCCAGCACCTGATGACACGGAATCTTTAGAGCTGCATGCAAGCTTAGTCGCCGCTTTTCGCCAATTGATGCCGGAAAATGCTGCCGCTCACAAGCAACTTTCTGATATCCTCGACAAAGAGTCAGAGTTGGGGACACTCACGGATTTGATAAGCTACGCATTGCCGTTGGATCTTGCATTCCGTCAGACCCTACTGGCCGAACTCGACGTGATTCAGCGGACACGCCTGCTCTTAGATCAGCTCAACTATGCTGAACAGGCGTCTGACCGGCCGTTCCCGCCAGAGTTTAGCGAGAATTAGCCTGGTGCCGTCACCGATTGAGTGGCCACGAGCTCTTTCTGCTGGCCGCTAGAAGTGCAGCGACGTACGTCTGGTTCGTTGTCGCGGAGCCTCAAACCAGCTTGACGCGTGAGTGGCATAAATGCGTGAGTGGTCTTGTGGTTTGAATGAACTGGCTCGCTGCGAATATTGATTTTACGAAAGATACGAATTGAAGAATTTTCGAGAACTGGAACTAATCGCTCCTCTGCAGAAGGCCGTTACCGAGGAAGGCTATCAAACACCAACTCCGATTCAAGCCAAAACGCTCCCATCCGCAATTGAAGGGCGGGATGTCTTAGGCTGTGCACAAACAGGAACCGGGAAAACGGCTGCCTTTGCCCTTCCCGTACTCGATTGGCTTGGCGCGGAGGAATTCAAACCCAGCCCCAATCGACCGTCGGCGCTTGTGTTGGCACCGACGCGCGAACTTGCCATTCAGATTGGCAAGAGCTTCGCCACATACGGTCGTCACCTGCGACTGCGAACTGCAACAATCTACGGTGGTGTCGGACAAGGTAAGCAGGTAACAGAACTCAAGCGAGGAGTGCATATCCTGGTTGCAACGCCCGGTCGCTTGCTGGACTTAATGGGACAGGGGCACGTTCGACTGAGCGAACTCGAGATCTTTGTGCTTGATGAAGCTGATCGAATGCTCGACATGGGCTTCCTTCCCGATCTGAAGCGGATCATTCGCGAGCTGCCCAAAGAACGGCAGTCGCTTTTTTTCTCGGCCACTTTGCCACCCAGTATTCGGTCGCTGGCCAGTCAGTTGCTGGATGACCCAGTTCGCGTGACGGTTGCGCCAAAGTCGGTCAGTGCTGACAAGATTGAGCAGCGGGTTATGCTCGTTTCCCGCGGCGAAAAGCCTACGCTGCTGAAAGAGTTGCTTGCCGCGCCTGAAATGGACCGAGCGATCGTGTTCACACGAACCAAACGCGGGGCGAACAATCTGTCGCAGAAACTGGAGCGTAGCGGCTTCAAGTCCGTTGCGATTCACGGCAACAAGTCGCAGTCAGCACGACAGAAGGCGCTGGCCGCTTTTCGCGGTCGACGCGTTCGGGTACTGGTCGCGACGGATATCGCGGCACGCGGCATCGACATTGAAGGCGTAAGCCACGTGGTGAATTTTGATCTTCCCAGTGAACCTGAAAGTTACGTTCACCGCATCGGACGAACCGGACGTGCCGGAGCCGAAGGAATCGCTGTTTCCTTTTGCATGCCGGAAGAGGAAGATCAGTTGCGGGCCATTGAAAAGCTCATTCGGAAAAAGTTGCCGGTGGTCAGGGAACGAAGTCCCCAGCCGAAAGCAACTGCGGAAGAGCGAGGTTCGCGGCAGTCAGCCAATCGATCCAGAAACCGTCGTAGGACTTCACCCAAGGCGGACTCGAATCCAGACAAAGCAAAACGAAAACGCCGCCGCCGTCGACCAGCAAAGTCGAAGTCTGACCGTTGAACCATTGGTCGGCCATCTGTTTGTGTTTGGCTACTTCACCCTCCTCGTATCTAGCAGATCTTCGGAGGGGCGAGCCATAGTGAGGGAAGGAAACCCGACGCTCTGGCACATACGTTGGCTCGCTAACGCATCAGCACCATGAAAAACTGTTTAAGTGAAACACCTTTTTGCTACTCCACAACCCACAGGAATTCATCATCGGAAAAAACACAAACACGTTTTTGAAGAAGAAACGTGAAATGGACAAGAAAGCCAAGGCCGAAGCAAAACTAGAGCGAAAGCTCGCGAAACGAAAGAGAGCCAACGAGGCGCCGCTCGCTCCGTTGCCAAATGAATTGGAATCGCCAGACGAAACGTTGGCTGAAGAGGATGCGGAGCCAACGACGGAATGATTTCCGGTTTGCAAACAATGAGATCGCGCAAAACAAAACCCTTCTTCTCGACACACTGAGAAGAAGGGCTTCGCGATTACTTGGGGTAATTCTAAATGTTGTTAGTTCGTTAGATCCTCATCGAGGAGCATGGTCACGTTGGAACCCACCAAAAACGAAAGGTTGGTTTACGCATTCAATGCCCTCCTGTGTTGGAGTATCGACTCGTAACCTCACGGTGTTAGCTAACACTTCTCTTTTATGGGCACACGAGACCGCCGTCAACGATCATTCGCTGGCATCGGCTGTTCCGTTCTGATTTTCAGCTCGCAGCGTTCCGCTTGTACCGGTCAGCGAAGATTCTCTGGCCGACTTCGACGAGAAGCTTATGCGGTCTCGCGATACGCCAGTCTATTGATGGCGTAACGCATCGATCGGATCCATCATCGCTGCTCGACGAGCCGGATAGAGTCCGAAGATGATTCCCGTCATGACGGCAATGCTGAAGGCGAGCACAACCGACCAAACACTGACGGCCGTTCGAATCTCTGAGGCTGCTGAGATCACCCAGGGAATGGCGACGCCAAGGAAAACGCCAAGCAGTCCGCCTGCGGACGAGAGGACCACGGTCTCGCACAGGAACTGCAGGATGATATCACCGCGTTTGGCCCCGAGTGCTCGGCGAATTCCGATTTCTCGCGTTCTCTCCGTGACCGTAGCGAGCATGATGTTCATAATCCCGATTCCGCCAACCAACAGTGAGATTCCTGCGATTGAGCCCAGGACGATGTTCCAGATCCTCTTTTCCTTTTCGGCTTGCTGCATCAGCTCGAGTGGAACTTGGATTTCGTAGTCGTTTGTGGTCGGGTGGCCAATCGCCAGGATCTTTCTGGCCATCTCCGCCGTTTGACTGACCAGTGATTCATCGCGCACCATCAGCGTGATCTCGCTGAGTTGTGTTTTTTCGTAGTCGCGATCGCCGCCCTTTTGAATTACCTGAATCTCACCAAAGCGGCGGTGTGCGGTGGAAAGAGGTATCAGCACATCGTTATTCTGATTCGCGCTGCCCATCGCTCCGGCTCTCGCGGCACCGGAGTCCATCGTGTCCAGTACGCCGATGACTTTGTAAGCGCCATCGCCAAGCAAGAAGTCCTTATTCAGCGGATCTTCATAGCTAAACAACCGCTGCGCGGCACCCGCCGTCAGTACCGCGACGTTCCGCGTGGTCATGGCATCGCTGCGATTGATAAAGCGACCGCGTTCTCGAACCTTCAGTGTTTTGACTTGCGTATACTCTGGGACAATTCCGAGTACTCGACAGTTGGGAATTCGCCGACTGCCGTGCGAAGCATTCTTGCGCATGACGACCAGTGGAATGGCGTCTTCGATGGTTGGGATCGTACTGCGAAGCCGGTCGAGGTCCTTGTATTTCAGCCCGTACTCGAGGACGTGACTTTGCGAGGTAGATAGACCGCTTGTCGTGTCGCCACCTTGCCCCTGATCTGGTTCAGGTTTGACGCTCCGAATGATGACGTTCTTCGCGCCAAGCTTGCGAATCTGTTCGACCGCTGCTTGTTTGGAGCCTTCGCCGATCGCCAGCATGGCAATGACCGAACCCACTCCCAGAATGGTACCCAGCATCGTGAGGAAGCTGCGGAGTTTGTGCAGAAGCAGGTTGCGAATGCCCAGTTGCAGAGTGGTAAGCCACATCGTGGGCATTAATTCACCACAGCCAAAGGATTCAAGACGACGCGTTCGTTGTCGGACAGCCCCACGGTGATTTCGACGAACTTGTCGTTGGTGCGTCCAACTTCAATGAGTTGCTTGGCGACCCGGCCGTCACGTTCGACGTACAGGAAGGTCTCTTTCTCCTCCTGCTGTACCGCTTGAACAGGGACGGAAATCACGTCTTCGATCTCGTCGATGTGAATCTCGACCATCGCAGTCATACCTGGCTTGAGGTTCTCGACTTCCTCATCGATCGTGACGTAGGTTTCGTACATCTTTGTGTCCGAACTGTGCCAGCTCTTTTGGTCAGGTAGCACGCCGATGGATTTAACAGTTCCTGTGTAAGCCTGATCGGGAAAGGCATCGATCCGAACCGTCACGGGCAATCCTGCTTCGATCTGGTTTTGAACCGATTCGTGCACGGCCGTTTTCACCTGCATCAACTTCAGGTTGGGAAGCGACAGGATATGCTGACGCTCGCGAAGCAGTGCTCCTTCTGCGATCGTCGAAGAGCGGGAGTAACGTGACGGCGTCGCGTAGGCCACCATCCCATCCTGCTCCGCATGAATCTCACATTTCGTGAGTTGGTCTTGGTACCGTGCGAGGCGTTCTTCTTCCTTCTTCAGTTGGCGATTGGCGGCATCCAACGCAACCTTGGCTTTGGCGATTTCTGCTGTGCTGTTCAGTCGCACCTGCTCCAACGCTCGCTCGGCCGTTCTTTTGTCTCCCTCAAGTTGCATCACAGACATTCTTCGTTCGAAGTCCGTTTTCTTTTGCAGGGTCGCCAGTTGCGTTTCCAAGCGGTTGATCTTCGCAGCGACTGCGCTCTGAGCTTGCAGATAGTCGAGACGCATCTTGTCGACTTCGTTCTTACCGGCGTAACCAAGCTTGAAGAGTTCCTCGGTACCTTTGCGGTCGTTCTCGATAAGCTTCAGGTTGGCTTTGGCGGCCAAGATCTCGTTTTCGGTATCGTCGATCGTACGGTTGATTTCGTCGGCTTCTAAAACGCTCGTTCCATTCTCGGGGTGCTCGAACATCTCAAGCTGCAACTCCGCGAGACGCACGGCAAGTTCGGCTTCCTGCTCAAGCGTTTCGCTCTGTGTGATCACGTTGCGATAGCTGATGGCGGCTTGCAGTTGCGCGGCCCGGGCCGCTTCCGTATCGAGGATCTGGGCGTCGACGCGATCGATGTGTCCTGACGAGTCTAGTTTGACCAGCAAGTCGCCGGCTTTCACATCCGTCCCGTTGGGCACGATCTCCAGGATCGCAGTACCGTCGATATTGTCGCCGCTGATGTCGTCGACTTCGCAGAAGACCTTTAAATTCTGTTGGCTCTCTAGATTGCCACGTTCGGTAACAGAAATCAGCAGGTTGCCACGCTTGGCGGTATGAAAGACTAGGTCCGAGGTGTCTGGAGCGAACGGAGTTGCCAGTCGAGAGAGTCCCACGCCTAGCACCACGACGGCTGCAAGTGCGGCTACCAACAGAGCTCGGTTGGCCTTCTTCTTCGGGGCAGGCTTACGTGGTGGTAAGTCGGGCTCCTGCGATTTCGGTTCGTTCGGGGCAGAGCTTGGCGGAATCGCTGCCTCGAAATCGCCGGACTTCGATCCGATGACGGTACTCATCTACTCTGGTTGCCTCGGTACACTCCCTACCAAGGGAGCGTTCCTTTCTGGCAGGAAGAAGCCAGAAACTGCCTCGGTAGGATCGTTTGGGTGGGGTTTTTAGGTGGGAACGGTCTGCTGCCGCAGACACGTTCTCCATATATTATCACATCGACTCCAGAAGACCACTCGAATTAGGCATTGCGGCTCCTGTGCAGACAGCCATTTCGTTGCTGGTCAGATTCGACCGTGCATGCACGTTGTAAAGGATGGATAACTTTGCTCGCCCTTCTTGCCACCGTTTTGCTTGCAGTTCACCTGCTTTGCATGAACGCCAGTAGCGGGCTGCCAATTGTGTGCGTCTGGCTGGCAAGGCGTTCGCAATTTTCAAGTGAATCGGAAACTCGCCACGTGGTATTGCGTCTGGCGTTAGCTGCGAATTGGGCGTTACTGTGCGGAGCCGTGTTGGGATTCCTGCTGGGATTCGTTGGCTACCAGTCCGGACAGCGAGGTCTTGCCAGTGTATTGCCGTTCTTTCGATACAAGATCGGTTGGGCTTTGATCGAGCTTCAGTTTTCTGCGGGATGGATGTTCGCTTATTGGGCGTGGCTACGCTGGGCACCACCACGATCAACGCTGGCTCGTTGGTCGCACGCGTCCTTGGCTGTGCTCTCTGCCTCAAATCTGCTGTATCACTTTCCTACGCTGTTGACGGTAATGAGCAAAGCCGCACGTGGCGACTTGCCGGTTGAGGGGCCTGTGGACGCCGCGGCATTCCGCTTGTTGGCGTTTCGCCCAGACGTGCTGGCTCACTCTGTCCACTTCTGGCTGGCTTCCGTTGCCGTCAGTGGGCTCATGCTGTTTTGGCTGCCGAACAGTCAGCGATCCACAACGATCACGCTGACTGGCGCACGTTTCGCGCTGTGTGCCACTGTGTTACAGATACCGGCGGGAATGTGGCTGTTGATGTCACTGCCGCCGGACTCGATGAACAACGTCTTGGGTGGTCAGCCGATCCCAAGCATCCTGCTATTAGTATCTGTCTTGTGTGCGTTCTACTTGCTGCAGAACCTAGCTGCGATCGCATTCGGTGATGACGACCGCAAGCTGGTTTCGCGGGCGTCGCAATTGATGCTGGCTACCGTGCTATTGATGTCCGGTACGCTGCACTTCTTGCGTCACTAGTGCTGGTCAGGATTCGGAATTGCGGTTGCCTGTAGTGCCAGATTTCTTCGAGATCCGGGCCTTCTGGCGAAGTCCACTACCCCAGTTCTTTGACCTGACAAAGCACTTGATTGCCAAGCGTTACCAAGGGAACGCGTACAGGCCGTTGCCTCGCAGGCCAACATCTCCCGGAGGAACGCCGATGTCGCGGAAGTAGCTGGCGTGAAACGCTCCGATGTACTTTGGGTACCGAGCGTTTAGGGCGTGGTAGGTCTGCTGGTACGACGGAGCAACTCGCCAAACGCGTTGTGTTGCAAGTTGATTGGTCGAGCCGCGACGAGCGAAGAACCAGCCCGGGCGTCCGGCGACGGCATCGGCACACGATAATGCCATCAGTACGATGGCGAGAATAAGAGACCGTCTCATGGGAACCTCTGGATGAAAGCGTGTTGAATTAAGACGGCGATAGAAAAACCTACCACACAAAATTGGACGTGCTGGTATTCGTGAGCTATTTTCGCCAATTCCACTTTTCGTCGCAGACGTTTCGTCGGACTTCCAAACCACAGCCGGCTGCGTAGACTGCTACTCACCTAGTTTGCGCCTAGCCGTTGTGTTAGGTTCGCACGCCGATGAATCAGTTCCCTTGCACGCGAGCTAGATCGATGCGTTCTTCCTTAATTCTTATTTTGCTTGCCACGTTGTTGCTGGTGGGCTGCACCGCCGATACGAGACCACCTTCAATGACTACTCCTTCAAGTGAATCACCTAGCTCTGGCGAATGGCAAAGCACGGACTCGGGATTGAAATACCGTCTACTCAACCCCGGAAATGGAACCGCCCCTCAGGCCACGGACTTTGTTAGCGTTCACTATCGGGGATGGTTGCCCGACGAAAGTGACCCGTCGCAAGGAGACGAGTTCGACAGTTCGTACAGTCGCGGCGAGCCCACTTCGTTCCCGCTAAACGGTGTCATCCCTGGTTGGACGGAAGGTCTGCAGCTAGTGAGCGAAGGCGGCAAGATCGAGTTGGAGATTCCGTCCGATTTGGCCTACGGTCCAGGCGGCACACCCGATGGTACGATCCCGCCGAATGCTACCCTCCGCTTCGAAGTGGAATTGCTAGAGATTCTGAAGCCAATGGAGCCTGGCCCGGCCGACGCCGATGCGGCAACCGAATTCACGTCCACCGAGTCGGGGCTAAAGTACCGGGTGCTTCGCAAAGGTGATGGCACCAAGCCTGCGGCAACAGATACCGTGCTGGTGCACTATCGTGGTTGGCTGCCAGAATCGGCAGACGGCAGTGAGGGCCCTGAGTTTGATAGCTCCTACAGCCGGCGCGAGCCGATCTCGTTTCCTCTCAACGGCGTGATTGCCGGTTGGACGGAAGGTCTGCAGCTTGTTTCAAAGGGCGGCATGATCGAGCTCGATATTCCTTCCGAGTTGGCCTACGGGCCACGTGCGATGGGGGATGTGATCAAACCAAACTCTGATCTGCGCTTTGTCGTTGAGCTGCTAGATATTCGCTAGTCAAGTTGCAACGTTTGATGAATGCACTCAGGCCCTGTCGGGGCAATCCGGCAGGGCCTGTTCTATGCGCGAAGGGAATTCCCCCAAATCTTGGCCGCCTACAGGAAGACGCGTTATAAAGACGGTCACGAGTTGGGGCGCGAATCTATTTTGATTGGTGGCAAGCGAAAGGAAATCTGTTCATGTCCGAGGCAACAACACTCAACACGGATACCCGAGCGAGTCATCCCGGTGGCACAAAGCCAAACTACTTCAAATGGTTGTGCAACTATCCGACTTGGCCATTGCTGTGGTTAACGCCGCTGGTTGTGTTTCTCGTCTTAGCCGTGACGGTGCACTGGCTTTTCTGGCTGCCGGTTGCATTCTTCTCCTGGGCAAATCGGTTCTATTGGCGACGGATTCACGATCACTTTATGTTCGGCTGTGCGAACCCTGCCATGATCGTCGGCATGGAGCCAATGCTGATCGCGACGTCGACGGACTTGACGAAGGGACATGGGGAATTCCCCGTTGTGAAGATCATCGAGAAACGATTGAAGACAGCGAACGGACAACCACCGCAACTGGGCACGCGACTGATCACGGTTGCGCTGTACAGTCAGTCCCCCGACGACGACGGTACTCAACCACGTTGGCGGACATTTGATCCACGCCCGTTGGACTGCGTCACGTCTGACATCGGAACAATGCAACGCCTGATGTCTGGTTTCAGCGATGACGAGTGGGCGGAGTTGGACAGTTACCTGGAAATGATTCCACGCCCAAGAATTGAAGGGCAATACCTGATTACCGAGGAAGGTGCGGTCAAGGAAGAGATATC
>CAYQMZ010000167.1:8661-11870 GCA_964418725.1 uncultured Pirellulaceae bacterium | reverse complement strand
CGAAGCCCCGTTCGTTTGACGCAAGTCGAGCGTGCGGGGCTTTTTCGTTTCCTCCCACATGGGAATTTCACTCATGAATCAAAACGAGCTTAATCGTGCCGTAGCCAAAGCGACCGGAGAATCAGTTTCTTCAATTAAACGCCTCGGCTTTCTACTTGCACACCCATCTCAGCCGATCCCAGATCCAACCGACCCTGTACTCGGCCCCCGGGTCATAGATTGGGACGACTTTGAGATTTTTCAAAAGGAAGCGGATGAAGGCAGCTTCGCCCCCGAAGCCGCACTGTGCTAATTCGATGAAACGCAATTGGCATACAACAAAATCGATCGCAACGAGCCGCCGCTTTCCTGTTCGAGGAAGGCGGCGGCTTCGTTTTCCCAAACGAAACAAACACAAACCCCAAAGAAGCAAACATGAAAGTTCTACTTATCTCCAATGACGCCGGCGGATTTGCCCACGACGTAGAGGTGCCCAGTGAAACAACCGTTGCGCAAATGTTTGAGCGCCATATCGGTACGTTCAACGCCAGCAACTATCTGATTCGAGTCAACCGCCAACCAGCGACCGCGGATCAAACGCTGTGCGAAGGCGATCGTGTCAGCTTTACCCCATTGAAGATCGAAGGTGCGTCGTGAAACGTTCGTCCTACGATCAAGAGAAATGCGACTTCCGCGCTGCCGTGCAGATCGCAGCAGCCTTGAAAGATCAATCCCTACCAGATATCGAGTTGGCTCCGCTGCAACAATCGCTCACCGCGATTGCAAAATATCGAAAACGTCTCTCGCTATGTGGCGAGCGAGGTTGGTTCCGCGGCAGCCACGATTCGGCCGACCGAATGCACAGTGCTGCCAGCACTCTCAGTCGGAAAGCAAAAATGATGGCCGACGAAATACACGCCTGGAGCACCAAGCCTAAGCAAATCTCTGCGTCGTTGATCTACTGCGAGCTGGCCGCAATCCGAAAGGAATTCGCTGTTGTTGAAATCGATCTCGCAGGGAAGCGAATCGTGGTTGAAACCGACGACATCGTGCTCGACGAGGTCTTTCTCGGGCAGTTTCAGATTTGCTTGAAGTGGAAACACATACAGCAATCCAGTCCGTACGAAGTGACCAACCCCAGTACGGACTACGCCAGCAGTTCCGACGGCACGACACACCCACACGTGCAGAGCGAGAAACTTTGTGAAGGAGAAGGAGCCACAGTGATTTCTCGCGCCCTCAAAGAAGGTCGCCTATTCGATTTCTTCACCGTCGTCGATCGCATCTTAAAGACCTACAACCCAGACAGCGCCTACACATCGCTTGAAGACTGGGGTGGTCAAAGCTGTCGTGATTGCGGTGATCAGGTGAATTCCGAAGACACGTACGCCTGCACCAAGTGCGAAAACGAAATCTGCACCGACTGTAGCTCTGCCTGTGACAGCTGTTCAGATCGCTTTTGCAGTGATTGCATTTCGACCTGTGAATGCTGTGAAAGCGACTTGTGTCGCTACTGCCAAGAATTGTGCGCTGGGTGCGATTCCTATTTTTGTTCTTCATGCCTAACTGATGGAATATGCGATGATTGCACTGACGAAAAAGACCAAGCACCGGAAACACAAATCGACCCAACGGCCGCGTCGCTCGCTTCGGTTCACACCCTACGCGATGGCAAAACTGCTATACCTGCGTGACATAGGTCCGACCGAAGTTGGTGGTTTCGGAATCTCGAATGCGGAAGATCTGCTGCTGATCGAAGACATCCAACTTGTCGAACAGATTTGTACGGCGGTATCGGTCGAGTTCAACGACGATAGCGTTGCAGACTACTTCGACCGGCAAGTCGATGCGGGCCGACAGCCGGAGCAATTTGCAAGAATCTGGATTCACACGCATCCAGGGGCGTCACCATCGCCCAGCGGCACCGACGAAGAAACGTTTCAGCGAGTGTTTGGCGGAGTTGATTGGGCCGTGATGCACATTCTGGCCGAGGAAGGAAACACCTACACCCGCGCACGATTCAATGTTGGGCCAGGGACGCAGCGACGACTTCGTTGCGGCATCGACTACAGCCACCAGTTCCCTGCGGCCAATCACGATGAATGGTTCGCTGATTATTGTCAGAACGTCACAATTGACGAGCCATTTTCTGCTGTTGGCCGTTGCGAAACGGATTTCGAGCTGGAAGATTGGTGGGAGCGATCGCCCTCAACACAAACGGGCGTCAATCAATTGGAGTGTCGTTCATGAACGCAACTTCGACGCGATTTGATCGGCAAAGTGAACTGGTACCCGCAGATCGATTGGGCAAAGTCTCAGCAACCGTGATTGGAGTCGGCGCGATCGGCCGCCAAGTCGCATTACAATTGGCTGCGATCGGCACCCCTCGAATTCAGTTGATCGACTTCGATCACGTTGATTTGTCCAACACGACAACTCAAGGCTATCGAAGCAGCGAGATCGGTCAACCAAAAACAATGGCCTGTGCCGCAGCGATTCGTGAAATCGACCAGGCAGTCGACGTCACACAAATCGAAGATCGATTTCGTCCACGGCATCCAATCGGAAACGCTGTTTTCTGCTGTGTGGATTCGATCGAGGCACGCACCGCAATTTGGAAGTCCATTAAAGGAAAGACAGCCTTCTGGTGTGACGGGCGAATGCTAGGCGAAGTCCTGAGAATCCTGGTCGCAACCAACCAACAATCGTCCGATCCCTACACCACATCGCTATTCTCAGCAACGGAAGCCCAGCAAGGCAGCTGCACATCCCGCAGCACGATCTACGCCGCAAGCATCGCGGCAGGAATGATGATTCACCAATTCACACGTTGGCTCCGCGACCTACCGATCGACTGCGACGCCAGCATCAACCTGCTAACAAGCGAATGGTCCATCTACTAACCAACCACAAGTAGCTCCAACGGAAAATCTGCGAGAGGTACAACGGCTTTCAACAAGGCATGGTGCCATCCGCAAAACCCAGGGAGACATTATGGACGGACTGTTCACCTGGATCATCATCGGCTACGCAGCATGGTGGTTCTACAAACAAGGCAAGCACACCGGCAGCCGAAAAGGCTACAACGCCGGCCGCTCACGCCAGCATCGATCAAGCCGCCGCCGTCGCTAAAACAGAACGCCGGGGGCCCCCGAAGGGGCGCGCGCGGGGTGTGTTTTTTTGGCTTTTACCCCCGCCTCAAAGTTCCACAAGGTTTCGTCATCATAATC
>CAYQMZ010000167.1:580-8651 GCA_964418725.1 uncultured Pirellulaceae bacterium | reverse complement strand
CCGGCCGCGGCCTAAACACAGACCCGGGGGCCCCCCCCCGGGGCGGCCCGGCGTTTCTTTTATTTAGCTATTACCCTGCCCATTTTTTCATTAAGCCCATGGGACAAGTCATAAGAGTGCTCCTTGACTTGACCAGAATCGAGGCCAAACGACTCAGCCGCCGCGACAACCCACATGATTGTATTCGTGATTGCAAGGATTAGGGTTGCGAGTATCGCTCCCCTTGAGTCAAACAGAAAACGATCACCTGTTTCGTTATTCGCCAGCAAACATTTTATGCTGGGCGTCCCCACCACTGATGAGGTAGGCGGTTAAGTCAAGGATTTCATCTTTGGTCATTCGATTGAACAACCCGGTCGGCATCGGCGAAGTCTTGGAAACGACAAGCTGTTCGATCGTGTTGCGATTAATCGTCACTCTTTGGTTTGGGTCGGTCAGGTCCGTGTTCAACACGATTGCATCGCCATCTTTCTTGACTCCGAGATTGACGATCACGCCCGTGTAAATCTGCCCATCGTCAGTGAGGACCTTCACAGACGAGAACTGATCGTTGATGACTTTGCTGGGATTAACGACCTGATCAAGAAGATCGCGTACTGAGTAGCGTCGACCGGACGTCGTTAGATCCGGCCCGGTCATGCCTCCTTGGTTTTGAAATCGGTGACAGGCGTAGCAACCGGCGGCGGCAAACATTTTACGCCCGTTGGCGAAGTTGCGATGTTTGAGCTCCGTACTGGCGGCTTGAGTAAGTTCGTCAAGCGACCATTGGTTTTCGGCACGTCCAGCGAAGATCTCTCCGAGGTTCTCGAGTGCGGACTTCTTCACCGGTTTTTTCGCAAGGATCTCTTTCAGCGAATTTTTTTCGGATTTGGTGAGGGATTTGACCGCATCATCACGGATGAACTGGATGAACTTTTCAAAACTGGCTCCCCCTCGGTAATTTGCGGCTTTCAAAAACCACTCGAAGTAGCGAGTTCTTAGCTCTACGGTCCAGCCGGACTTGAGCATCCGTATCGATCGGGCATATTGGACTTGCTCTTCCTGAGTCGGGGCAGCCTCGATCATCGCCATCGCTTTCTCGGCAACGGTTGGCGACTCGAGCCATGCAAGCGTCTCGCAGAGAAGCCAATTCAATTCGGCGGACTCGGAAGGGAAAAGTGGATCGATTGCTTGGGTCAACTTCCGAACGGTTGCATCGTTGGGCTTTCCAAATCGATTCAAGATGATTTGCAATGTGCGTTGCAACGCAAGTTGGCTTGTCGCATCAAGCTTTTCCAAATCAATTTGCAGCACGGCGTTCAGCAGTTTGCCGCGCATTGCCGTATCGACAGGAGGCGTGGAATCGTCGCGGTGTTGCGGACAGACGCCCGCCACGCGTGCGAGCGCCAGCAACGCTTCGATCTGCGTTTTCGGATCGGTTTCCGTCAGTGCTCTCTTGGCCCATGTTTCGACTGGCTGATGTTCGATTGCCGTTCGTGCGGCAGACTGAATAAAACGATCATCATGGGAAAGGTGTGGCCAAGCGGCATCGACCGCCTTGGGATCTTGAAGGCCATGAAACGCTTCCAGCTTGTGACGCAAACTTCTCGCCATAGCGGAACTCGTCAAGAGTTTCGGTTCCTCAGCATCGCCGACAGTCTTGACGACTTCCGCTACGGATTCTTCACCGATGTACGTGACTCGATACAAACCCGATTGCACTTTTCGTCCCCCGATCGTGAAGTACATCGCTCCGTCGCCCGGATGAATGATCGCATCGGTAATCGGCAACGGCGCGCCCGTGACAAACTCCTCTTTGGTTGCCTTGTAGCTTGAACCCTCGGGCTTCAAGTGAACTGCGTAAAGTTTGCCCCAACTCCAGTCGAGTGCGTACAACGCGTCTTGATACTTCGCAGGAAACTTCGCGCCGTACCCAAACGTCACTCCCGTCGGCGATCCTGGGCCAATGTCGAGAACGGCGGGTAGATTGTCGGCGTAAAAGGGAGGTCGTTTTCCGGCACCATTGCGCCAGCCGAATTCGGCTCCGCTGGTCACATGATTAATGCGTGTTGGACGATACCAAGGCGTATTGAAGTCGTACTCCATGTCGGCATCGTACGTGAACAGTTCGCCGTCGCGATTGAAAGCGGCGTCAAAGATATTGCGAAACCCATTCGCGTAAGCTTCAAAGTTCTTTCCGTCCGGATCGACGCGGTAAATGATACCACCGGGAGCGAGTTTTCCGCGGTTGTGGCCTCGCCCATCGGGCATGCTCGGCAGCAAGTGATCTTCGCCCCAGACCTGTGGAACCTGTGATGTCTCCGCCAAGTCGGTTGGCGTTGTGTTGTTTCCCGTGATCAGAAACAGTGACTTTCCGTCAGGGCTGGGCACAATTGCGTGGATGCCGTGGTCTCGCCTCGATTCAAACGCGCGAAGCAGTTCCACGTTATCAAGATTGTCGTCGCCATCGCTGTCGGTCACCCGATACAGTCCAGTCTGCATCTTGTTCTCGTAATCATTGACCGCCACATACAGCGCATCGAAAGCCCAAACCATCCCGTTCGCCGCTCGAATATCCGCTGGAACGCTTTGCACGTCGGAAGCCGTCAACGTTGCTCCAGGTTTCGGCGGCGTGATTCGATAGAGTCCACCAAACTGATCGCTGACCAACAATCGACCTTTGTTGTCCGTGCAGAGATTCACCCAAGATCCCTGCGTATCGCCAGGCACTGAGTACAGCAGTTCGACTTTGAAGCCCTTGGCCGCTTTGATGCGGTCAATTGGAGTCGCATGATTTCCGACATTTTCAGCACCGGCGATGCTTGCGATTGCAACAGACAAGAGCAGCGTTGTAAATAGTTTGAACGATTTCACGACGGTTGTACTGCTTGGAGGTTGGGAGTTTTCGAGCGGAGAGGAAGCAGGACTTGGCCAGTCACTCTTCGCATTTCCACAGACGCACGGAATCAAAAATGATCTGGCAATCTGGGCCGCCCTTGAACGTGAACCTGGGCCCGTGTTTGTCTTTCTCGTTGACGATGGTGACCTTTTCATGTTCGTAGGTCTCACCGTGTCCGTTGACGCTGACTCGGATCTTTCCAAGTTTGTATTCGAGGATCAGATCAACCCATTCGCCAAGTTTCATTTTGGATTCGGGCTCGCTGAAAGCTGGGCCATCACTGGGCAACTTGATTCGATGACCGCCACCTTCAAGGTAACCGAGAACAATCATATGGTGACCAATCTGAAAACTCGGCCGGCCCGGTGATAGTTCTTTCTTGTCGAACTTGTATCGCAAGTGACATACAAATTTATCGGGAATCCGATTCAGATGTACGACCGGTTCCAATCCAAGATGATGATCACGCTTCAGCGCTTTCATCGCCTCTTCCTTTGATTTGAATTTCTGCGACACGATCAGTTTGCCATCAGCGATTTGCTTGTCTTTCGTCGGTGTACCCCAACGCTCGCGGTTAATCTCACCATCAAAATCGTCGGAGTAAACGAGCGTGCCGTTCTTGAAAAGTTCTGACTTGAAAGCCGGCGGATCGGCGGCACAAGCATCGGAGGTGTAAAGACAAAGCAACGCATTGCAGATCGCGGTCGCGGATACCTTGGTTAAGTAATTCATGGGTGAGATGTCCTGGAATCAGCGGAAGTGGCCGGTGGGAACCGGCCCTACGTTTGATGTGCTACCACTGGCCGTTGGATTCAACGTGAAAAATCAGCATTTTGCGTGAAACGTGGCAAGGCGCTACGGCAACACAGGTAACCCGACGCGTTAGCGAGGGATCGGTACAGGATCAGATCCCTCGCTAACGCGTCGGGTTACCTAGTTTCAGGCAAAATGTTGTTCAGGGAGGGATCGAATACTGTCCCTCGCTTACGCGTCGGGTTACCAAAAAGCGCGCACCTGCAAAACTAACGCTCTGGCTGCGTCCTATCACCCTCAACTTCAGCGTTGAGCGACAGTTTTCCGTCACCGTCGGCATCGAGTCGCTCGAAGCGTTTGGTTCGAGCCGGTGCATTGCCCGCTTTGCCGACGAACTCTTCCAGCGTGAGCCACCCGTCTCCATTTCGATCGCGATTCTTGAAGGGGTTATCCACTTTCGTGGGGTTCGACTTCGGGGCGGTCGCGTTTTTGGTCGGCTTGGAGGGACGCGTTTCTTTCGCGGAAGTACCGGAAGTTTCAGGGACGGGATACGCTGAGTTGACGTTCGATAAATGGTCGATCAGTTCTTGCTTGAGCGACGCGTAAACTTCAGGTAGCTCAGTTCGCAGATCGTTCTTTTCGGCAACGTCTTTGCTGAGATCGTAGAGGGCGAGATCGGTTTGCTTCAGTTCGGCGATGAGGGCGGGCCAGTCCGGCGAGTGTTCCCGCCCAACGTCGCTCCATAGTTTGTAGTCCCCTTTGCGAAGTCCGATGTTGCCCCACAGTTCAAAGATCATTGCTCGATCCGGGATCGTTTCCTTCCCGCCCGAAAGCATATGAGGCATCAGAGACATCCCACGAACGGGGTTCTCGCCGTTCGTTTCGGGAACCGCTATTTCAACGGCGGACAGCAGAGTGGCGAAGATGTCGCAATGCATCACCTGACCGCTCGAAACCGTTGCCTTGGGCAGTCGGCCTTTCCAGTTCATCAGCAGCGGCACGTTCAGCCCGCCCTGATACGTCGTCGCCTTGCCTCCGCGAAACGGCCCGTTGTTCCCCGGAAATCTGCCACCCGCTGCGTGTTCCTCCATCGTGCAGCCTCCGTTGTCGCTCACGAAGACGATCAGCGTGTTATCAGCCGCACCCAATTCATCCAGCACGTCGACCAGTCGACCGATGTTGTGGTCCATGTGTTCAAGAATAGCGACGTAATCGCTGCGAAGAAAACTGACGCCTCGATCGAGAGCCTTCTTCACCCACGCTTCCGGCGCTGACGCGGGCTTCGATTTGTCAACACGCAGCGGACCGTGGACGGCGTTGTACGCGAGATAGCAGAAGAACGGTGAATCGGCTTCGGCGTTGGTTCGGATGAACTGTTCCGCCCAATCGGTGAACAACTCGGTCGCGTGCCCCTCGGCGTCTGGATCGGGCTTGCGATTGTGCATGATCTTCGACCGCCCCGGCTTGATCCAATACGGATGCGCTCCGCCTAGGAACCCACGGAATTCATCGAACCCGCGATCGTTTGGGACTTCTCCATCCAGTGAACCCATGTGCCATTTCCCAAAGGCTCCGGTGGCGTAACCGGAATCGGAAAGATGCTCCGAAAGCATCTTCACATCGCGTTTGATCCCGCGATATCCCGGCGATCCGAGCGGCTGACTTCCCGGCCCACGCCACATGCCGTTTTCGGTCGAAAACTGACCGGTAAACATGCACGCACGAGACGGTCCGCAGAGCGGAACGGTGTGGTAGTTCGGAAACCGCACGCCGCCCGCGGCCAGAGTTTCCAACGTCGGAAGACGAACTTCGGTCTTATCCCAGTTCGATGGCAAATCGCCCCAGCCATGATCGTCCGAAACAATGAACAAGATGTTGGGGCGATCGGCTGCTGTAGCGTGAGCGGTGACGAAAAGCAGCAGAGCGAGGCCGACGATGTTTCGTGTATTGTTGATCATGCGAATGTTATTGGTGTTTTGCTGACGTAGGTCCAGTTCATTGTCATTGGTAACCCGAAGCGTGAGCGAGGGACAGAGTCAAGTGCGATTGTCCCTCGCTCACGCTTCGGGTTACCTTGAAAATCCATACCTACTCATACTCTGGGATCTTCGCGTCTTTCTCGATGCGTTTGTTCTGCCAGTAGACGTAGCCGTCCTCTTTGAGTTCGACCAGCCGCGCGTTGCTGCCGGGGGCAGGCTTGGCCGGATTCTTCGGCAAGTGCTCCGCTAGCGATTTCTTGAGCGCTGCGTGCTCAGGCTGGCTTGCGAGGTTCGTGTACTCATCCGGGTCGGCCTGCATGTCATGCAGTTCCTCGGAGCCGTCGGCGTAGCGAATGTAGCGATGCGTTTCCGTGCGAACCGCGTCGTTGCCGGGACCATGTGAAGTGACCGCCGGTCGAGTGCGCGGTGCATCGGCATCATTGAGCTGCGGCGCGAGACTCAAGCCTTCCAGTCGATCAGGCACAGACTGCAAATCGCAAAGCTCGGCCAGCGTCGGATAAAGATCAAGAAGCTCGACCGGACGCCCGCAACGAGCCCCTTTGGCGATTCCCGGTCCGGAAAAGATCAGCGGTACGCGAGTCGATGGATCCCAGAGCGTGTTCTTGCCCGTGATCTCCTTCTCACCCAAATGGTAACCGTGGTCCGACCAAGCAACGACGATGGTATTGTCCTGCTGACCACTGGCCTTGAGCGCATCAAGGACACGGCCGACCTGAGCATCCATGAAACTGACACACGCAAGGTAGGCCTGCACCTTGCTCTTCAGCAGCCCATGCGCTTCGATGCTTTTCAGACGCGGCTCCGGCAGGGCCCAGTGGATGTACCACGAAAAGCGCGGCGTATCCGCGCGGTCGTCGCGTCGAATGGGCGGCAGCACGATCGACTGCTCGGGATAAAGATCAAACCATTTCTGCGAGGCGTACAAAGGCACATGCGGCCGATAAAACCCGACTGTCATGAAGAAGGGTCTTTCGTTTTTGGCTTCGTCTCTTGTCACGCTCTTTAGCATTTCAACTGCCCACTCAGCCGTTTGGTAATCACGTTGCTGAGCATCTTCCGTCGGCCACGGTCCCCAGTCGAGTTTACTGGCATCGGTTGGAACGAAGCGTTCTTTCGGTCGATTCCGTTTGGTCTTCCCCGCGCGACCGATGGTCTCGAACTCTCCTTGACCAGCATCTTTGTGATACACCTTGCCGCAAGTCGAAGTTGCATAACCGCTGGCCGCGAAAGCCTTCGGCATCGAAACATAATCCTTCAATTCCGACACCGTCCGAAAAGCAGGCTGCAGGCTATAGATCCCAGTTGTCGAAGGACGCAGTCCGGTCATCACTGACGTCCGCGAAGGATTACACAGCGGCGACTGGCAATGAGCATTCGTGAACAAGGTGCCACGCTCAGCAAGCCGATCAAGATTCGGCGTCTTCACCTGCGGATGCCCGCCCAAGCAGCCAACCCAGTCATTCAAGTCATCAATAGCGATGAACAGGACGTTGGGTTTTTCCTGAGCATTGGCGAAGTTCCCCGATACCAGCAGGACCAGTGTGAGGAGGCAGAAGGTGGTAAATGTTCTTTTCATAGCGATCCTTGGTTGAAACGGCTCTTTCCGTTCGCTACCGGTCCCAAGCACATTTGACGCTTAAATCGGACACTTCTCCACAATCGCCCTCACGTAGGGCCGGTTCCCACCGGCCGCCGGACACGAGCCGTTGCAATCGGCCGGTAGGAACCGGCCATGCATATCCGTAGTGGGGTTCGCCAGAATTCCCTGACAACAGGACTTCTGGCGAAGTCCACTACAAGACTTCAATCAAACGCACTAGCCGAAAGCAATCTGGCCACATTCCGACGAATCGGCGACTGCTATGCAAGCGGCAATAGCGATCCATTGGCAGGGGTGAATGCCGTTCATGATGAATGCGAGGGGAAGTTGATTCTGGAGCGAACGATCAATTTGACCTGGCGACGAGCTTTTCTTGTTGATGTTTCTAACACTCTCAACAACTGCGCCGAAGGTTCAATGTCAGATCGAACAACGGACGTACCTCCGGCACTTCGCGATGCGTGATCAGCTAGGCCTTCGTCAGGCTGGCATCGCGATCGGACATCGTTCTCGCGAAGTGAGTACCCTGAAAACCGAAAATCTAACGCGCTCGACGCGTTCTGACACCACGAAGCGTTTCTGACCCCTGCGAAGCGTTTCTCCTGGAAATTCAAATGGTTCAAGCCGAGAGTGCCACTCAGACCTGCCCTCTTTTTAGTTTTCTTGCATAGAATCTAATAAACTGGCTTTCTCATCACTCAACCAAACAGAATTCAACGATGCCCTTGGGTCCGACACTTCGTGACGAGTGTGACATTTACGAGTTGTACAGTGAAGCATTTCAGAATCCTGTTCACGAAATGACACTCCTGCAAACGGCTTTTGCAGCACAATTTAATG
>CAYQMZ010000167.1:0-570 GCA_964418725.1 uncultured Pirellulaceae bacterium | reverse complement strand
ACCACCACTCAGACTTCGAGAAGACGTTTGTGGTGCGTGCGCGAATAGCTTAGCGTGGATCCGTTTCGATAGGGAATGTACCGCTATAGGTATCGATCTTGATGAGTCAGTACTTAAATACGCAAGAAGCGCGGTCGACACCCTACCGAGTATCGAGCGTAATCGGATTTCACTGATTCAGGGTGATGTTTCTCGCATCACTTTGCCTTCAGCTGATATTGCAGCTGCACTCAATTGTTCGTTCTGTGTGTTCAAACAGCGAGCAGATTTCAAGCAATATCTTGAAGCATGTTATGCGTCTCTTTCGTCGCCCGGTATGGTCGCGTTGGAGATTTACTGTGGAGCCGACGCACAGAATCTGGGGCGAGACGAGATCGAACTAGGTGGTTCGCAGGCGATATGGGAACAAGTTTCGTTTGATCCAATCACAAGCCAATGTTTGAACCACGTGCATTTTCAAATGGCGAACGGATCGCTTGTCGAAAAAGCTTTTGTCTACGACTGGCGATTGTGGTCTCCGAGGCTGTGAATTTTCATTAGTTTCAAGCACTCAGTCTTGGCTTGAAATGC
>CAYQMZ010000166.1:5702-11881 GCA_964418725.1 uncultured Pirellulaceae bacterium | reverse complement strand
CGTCCCAACCACCAGTCGGTCACCCTTTCGCAACGCAGCACCACCAAGCCGAGCGTTACCAAAATCAAAGATGTACTCTATGCCTCCAGATGGCTCGTCTGGGGTGACGTTGACAGACAGACAGAATCCACTCTTATGAACACGTTCAAGCTGAATTAGTCGAGGAGCGGACTCACTCAACTCCAGGCTCGCCGGTTGTTCGGACCAAACCAAGCGGCGTTCCACTGAGACATCGGAAACACTCTTGCCTGACGCGAAGAAACTGGGCTCAAGAGACTTGGACAGCAGGACGAGATCAGTCACTGCGCCTCGAAAAGCGAAGTCTTGTGCCGGCGTTGAAATCACCTTGTGCAAAGTGTTCACCGTAGTCATAGACATGATATTCAGGCGGCAAGGAATACAGTTCGCTCGTGGTTTCCTGTAGAGCCACGAAATCTGGGCGGTGTAGGTCAACCAACTCACGAACCAGGTCGTGGTTCTCAGAGTTCACCTGCACATTAAGCGTTAACACGCTTACGTCGTTTTCAGTCGACGGCCCGTGCGTTCCGCCGACTCGGAAATCCAGTATCAACCAGCAGCATGCAGTACACGCCAACAGCAGGCTTGCCCAATGCAACTTTGACTTGAAGAACGCCGCCCCCCCTGCCAACGCTAGAAATGGCAAGAGAATCAGATAACGGGGTCCAAAGATCACCAGGCGCAAGACGCCCAGTACGTCCCCGAGATAACGGACCGTCAAGCAGAGCAATACGAGAGACAACAAGATGCCCCAAAATGCGAGATCAGCTCGCCACAGTTTCGCTCCACGTCCGTATGCCATTTCTTTCCTCACGCGTAAGCTCGTATCGCCGAATATCAGCCCTGCCAATATGACACTTCGATAGCCACAACAACCGACAAGGCATCCCGTGTACAGCCACAACCCCTTACCCGACAACAGCTTGCAGCACCTACCAATTGCATGGCACAGCAATTGCTCATTCCCGTCGCCGTCAAGTCAGACTGCCAAACAGGGCCATCGTTGAAGACAGGTATTATCGGGCCGAAAGCCCATCGACATGCCTCTCCATACCACGAAAAGGCCCGGTGAGCGATTAAACGAAGCAGCCAAGACAGAATACAACCTTCAAGTGTCACAAAAAATGGAGGATTCCTAACGTGGCGAAACAAATGGTTTTTGAGGATGACGCCCGGCAGCCACTGCTGGAAGGCGTCGCGAAGTTGGCTCGGGCCGTTCGTAGCACGCTCGGACCTCGCGGGCGAAACGCGGTCTTGGATAAAGGATGGGGCTCACCCAAGATCACCAAAGATGGTGTAACGGTTGCCGAAGACATCGAATTAGATGATCCATTCGAAAACCTGGGAGCTCAGCTTGTCAAAGAAGCAGCCAGCAAGACGAATGACGTCGCTGGTGATGGTACGACGACGGCGACGGTCCTTTCGGAAGCGATCTTCCGCGAAGGACTGAAAATGATCGCGGCCGGTGCTGATCCAATGGCACTTTCTCGCGGCATCTCAGTAGCCACCGAAGCGGTATCTGCTGCGATCCAGAAGCTGGCAAAGCCAGTTGACGGCAAAAGCAAAAAAGAAATCCAACAGGTCGCAACGATCGCCGGCAACAACGATCCTGCAATTGGAAACGTTTTGGCCGAAGCCTTCATCAAGGTTGGCAAAGACGGCGTCATCACCGTTGAAGAAGGCCGCAGTAGCGAAACCTACGTGGAAGTGGTCGAAGGAATGCAATTCGACCGTGGTTTCCTTTCTCCACACTTCGTGACCGACACCGACAATCAAGTTGTCGAACTCGAAGGTGCCTACGTACTGATTTTCGAAGAGAAGATTAGCTCTGCGAAAAAGCTAGTACCTGTCCTTGAGGCGATCAACAAGGCGAAGAAGCCTCTACTGATCATCGCCGAAGATGTGGACGGCGAAGCACTGGCCACATTGGTCGTTAACAAGATGCGAGGCATCGTCGACTGCTGTGCCGTGAAAGCTCCCGGCTATGGTGACCGACGTAAAGCCATGCTCGGCGACTTGGCGACGCTGACCGGCGGAACTGCGATCTTCAAAGATCTAGGCATCGACCTCGAGAGCGTGAAGCTGTCGGATTTGGGAACCCTTAAGAAGGTCAAAATCTCTACCGACTCCACGGTGATGGTTGGCGGTGGCGGCAAGAAGGCTGAAATCGAAGGTCGCGCCGAGCAGATTCGCAACGAAATCGAAGTCACCGACAGTGACTACGATCGCGAGAAACTTCAGGAGCGTTTGGCCAAGCTTGCAGGCGGAGTTGCTCAAATCAACTGCGGTGCAGCTACTGAAACCGAAATGAAAGAGCGGAAAGCTCTTCTTGAAGACGCCAAAGCCGCGACGCAGGCGGCTCTCGAAGAAGGTGTCGTTCCTGGCGGCGGTGTCGCACTGCTGCGTTGCGACAAAGTCATCGGCAAGCTTGATCTCGAAGGAGACGAGCGTCTCGGTGCGGACATCATCAACAACGTTCTGGACTACCCATTGCGATCTATCGCGAATAATGCCGGCCTAGATGGGGCCGTCGTTGTCAATCGCGTGCGTCGCATGAAGGGCAAGACCGAAGGCTACAACGCTAACAAAGACACGTACGGTGACCTTGTCTCCGATGGCGTGATCGATCCGGCGAAAGTAGTACGCACGGCCCTGCAAAATGCGGCCAGTGTTGCGTCTCTGCTGCTGACGACTTCCTCGCTTGTCACCGAAATTCCTGTCGAGGAAGAAGAAGGTGGCGGCGACCATCACCACGACCATGGCGGCATGGGCGGAGGCATGGACCCCATGGCTGGCATGGGCGGAATGGGAGGCATGGGTGGAATGGGCGGCATGCCTGGCATGATGTAGTCCCACTGCCAAATCGCACAACTAGATTCAATCTAAGAAGAACACAAAGGAATAAACAATCATGGCTAAGAAAATCAAAATCCGACCATTGGATGACCGCATCGTTGTCGAGCCACTTTCTGCCGAGGAAACCACCGCTGGTGGTATCGTCCTTCCCGACGCTGCTCAAGAGAAGCCACAACGCGGCACGGTAGTCGCCGTTGGTCCTGGCAAGCTGCTGGACAGTGGAAATCGTGGAGAACTGTCGGTGGAAGTCGGCGACGAAGTCATCTACGGCAAGTACGGCGGATCAGATATCGAAGTTGACGGCGACGAAGTGAAGATCCTTCGTGAGTCGGATATTTTGGCCAAGGTGCTTAGCTAACTGACCGGCGCATCACAACGAAACAAGGAATCAAAACGTGTCTGCAAAACAATTGCTTTTTGAAGACCACGCACGGCAAAAGATGCTCAAGGGTGTCGACAAATTGGCCGACGCAGTGGCAGTCACGATGGGACCTACCGGTCGCAATGTGATCATCGACAAGTCTTTCGGCGGCCCAACCGTAACGAAGGACGGTGTTACCGTCTCCAAAGAAGTCGAGCTCGAAGATCGCTTCGAAAACATGGGCGCAAAGCTCGTGAACGAAGTGGCCTCGAAAACGTCCGATTTGGCGGGTGACGGTACCACAACAGCGACGGTATTGGCCCGAGCTATTTTCCGCGAAGGTATTCGCAACATCGTGGCTGGCAGCAATCCATCTGCCATCCGTCGAGGAATCGACAAGGCCGTCGAAGCTGCTTCAGAATTCCTGGTTAACTTGGCTAAGCCTGTTTCCAGCCGGGAAGAAATCACCAACGTTGGTGCGATTAGTGCCAACAACGACCGAGAGATTGGCGAACTTCTAGCTGACGCACTTGAGAAAGTCGGCAAGGACGGCGTCATCACTGTTGAGGAAGGCAAGACCGCCGAAACAGTGCTCGAGTTGGTGGAAGGGATGCAGTTCGACAAAGGCCACATCTCGCCTTACTTCATCAACAAGCCGGCCGAAATGGTTTGCGAATTGGATGGAGCGTTGATTTTGATCTTCGAGAAGAAGATCAGCAATCTTCGTGAACTCGTACCAATCCTGGAGAAGGTCAGTCAAACGGGCAAACCGTTGCTGATCATCGCCGAGGACGTGGACGGCGAGGCACTTACGGCATTGGTCGTCAACAAGCTTCGAGGCGTTCTGAACGTATGTGCCGTGAAGGCTCCTGGCTTCGGTGATCGACGCAAAGCAATGCTTGGCGACATCGCCGTCTTGACCGGTGGTCAACTGATCAGCGAAGACCTCGGCATCCAGCTCGAGAATCTCACGGTCGACCAACTGGGTTCGGCCAAGAAGATTACCGTTGACAAGAACGAAACGACGATCGTTCAGGGAGCTGGCAAGACTGCCGACATTCAGAAACGAATTCAGCAGTTGAAGAATCAGATCGAGCAGTCCGACAGCGACTACGATCGCGAGAAGCTTCAAGAACGTCTTGCTAAACTGACCGGTGGCGTCGCCATCGTTTCAGTGGGTGCAGACACTGAAGCCGACATGAAGCAAAAGAAGGCTCGTGTCGAAGACGCCCTTCACGCAACTCGCGCAGCCGTTGAAGAAGGCATTCTTCCTGGCGGTGGTGTTGCACTGATTCGTGCTCAACAAGCGATTGAAGAGTCTCGCCGCGGCGCCAAAGGCGACGAAAAAATCGGTGTAGATATCATCCTCAACGCCGTTTCGGCTCCGTTGAAGCAAATCGCTGACAATGCCGGTATCGACGGGTCGGTTGTCGTCGATGAAGTTCAGGGCAAACCCAAGAACCATGGCTACAACGCCCACACGGGCGAATATGGTGACATGCTGAAGGCCGGAGTAATTGATCCGGTTAAAGTGGTTCGCACAGCATTGAGCAATGCAGCGAGTATTGCGGGCCTACTGCTGACCACAGAAGCCATGGTGACCAACTTGGAAGCCGAGGACAAAGAAAAGCGGCGGGTGGAAGGTAGCATCCGTTAAATCGGAACTTTTGGCGAAACGGCTACTTGCCCGTTTACTCGCCAAATACCACGACCAATGGCCACTTCCACGTCGTGGAAGTGGCCATTTTGCTTGCCACGAACTACATTTTGGCAGCAATTTCTCAAATTCGGAACAGACGAGATGAGCAAGCGAGACTACTACGAAGTCCTCGGAGTTGACCGCAAAGCGAACGACCGAGACATCGCGCGTGCGTATCGCAAGCTCGCGATTAAATACCATCCCGATAGTAATCCGGGTGACGACGAAGCCACCACGCTGTTTAAGGAGGCCTCCGAGGCCTACGAAGTCCTAAACGACGCGGAAAAGCGGCAGATCTACGACAAGTACGGCCACGCTGGTATTGAGCAAGGTGGTGGCGGCGCCGGATTCTCGGATGTTGAAGACATTTTTGACGCGTTCGGCGACATGTTCGGCGGCGCGTTTGGTGATATGTTCACCGGCGGACGTCGAGGGCGACGGCGTCCACGAAAAGGCAGCCGTATCGATATCGAGCTACAACTCGACTTGGAAGAAGCCGCCAGAGGCATCTCGAAGACAATTCAATTCGAACGGGCCGAGCAGTGTGGAAGCTGCAACGGATCTGGAAGTTCACCCGGTTCTCAAACACAGACCTGTCAGCGGTGTGCCGGGCGTGGCCAAGTCGTACAGTCGGCCGGTATCCTTCGTGTCCAGACAACCTGCCAGTCTTGTGCGGGGACTGGTGAACTGATTACCGACCCCTGCAAGGAATGCAATGGACAGTGCTTCATCGGCAAGGTCGTGAAACTGGACGTCCAGATTCCCCCGGGAGTCGACGAAGGCATGCAGGTTCGCCTGACCGGTGAAGGGCAACCAAGCCCAGACGGCGGACCTCCAGGCGATTGTTTCTGCTTCATCACGATGCGGAAGCATCCGTTGTTTGAACGAAACGGATCCGACTTGCACGTCCAAGTCCCCATTTCATTCACCCAGGCGGCATTGGGTGCAACGGTCGAAATACCTACCCTTTCGGGACCAGATCAATTGATCGTGCCAGCAGGCACCCAGTCAGGCGAAGTCTTCCGAATCGCCAAAAAGGGAATGCCGGACCCACGTTCCGGCCGAGTGGGAAGCCTCTTAGTGAGAGTCTTTGTGGAAGTCCCCAAGACGCTCTCCAAGATTCAGGAGGAGTTGCTGCGAACATTGGCTGCAGAAGAAGACTCCAACGTCAGCCCTCACCGTGAGAGCTTCAAGGACAAGCTTGGCAAGTTCTTCAAGGGCGACAAGAACGACAAGAGCGAAGCG
>CAYQMZ010000166.1:4155-5692 GCA_964418725.1 uncultured Pirellulaceae bacterium | reverse complement strand
CGTCAGCACGCTAAAACGGATATCCAGTAGCTGGTACATTGCTAACAAACGAATGAGTACCGAATCGATGGCAGACGAGACACAAAGCGAAGAAGAACTGTTCGAGGACCTAGCGGACGAGTCATCAGACGCAAGTGCGCAACTCGAGATTGAATTACCCGAAAGCGGAACTGAAGACCTAATCAATCAGGTCAAAGACGCGGAAGGGCGAGCATTGCGTGCTCAGGCGGAGCTTGAGAATTTCCGGGTGCGGGTCCGTCGAGAACAGGAAGACCAACTAAAGTTCGCCAACCAGAAGTTGATGACGGACTTACTGCCCGTGATCGACAATATGTATCGCGCCGTGTCCGCTGCTTCGACTACGGAAGATTCCAAGGGCGGATTGCTTGAGGGAGTGCTGATGGTGTCGCAACAACTGCTTGACACTTTGAAGAAACATCACTGCCAGCGAATCGAAGCCGTTGGGAATCCTTTCGATCCCAACCTACACGAAGCGATCTCGCAAATGCCCAGCGAAGAGCATGACGCCGGCAACGTCATTCAGGTCGTTCAAGAAGGCTACTTGTTGCACGATCGTGTCATTCGTCCGGCCAACGTAATCGTTTCGCAAGGGACGCCCGAAGGCGCCACCCCAGACTCGACTGCATCAGAATAGCCGTCGAATAGCTAACGTAAAGGGACTGTAAATCGATGCCCACCTACGACTATGAATGCGACGCCTGCGGCCATGAAATGGAAGTGTTTCAAGGCATCAACGACGAAGTTTTGAAGAAGTGCCCGGAGTGCGGCAAAAAGAAGCTGCGTCGACTGTTTGGGACCGGCGCCGCCATTGTCTTTAAGGGCTCTGGTTTCTATCAAACGGACTATCGCAGCGAGTCCTACAAGAAGGGCGAGAAAGCGGCCAAGGACGCTAAGTCCGAATCCAAATCCGACAAGGGCTCAGATTCGAAGAAGAAGTCGAAATCTCCCAAGAGTGGATCTAGTGATAAGTCCTAAAGGTAGAAAATCACTTTCTACTAACTAGGGGAATCACGCCTTTCCATGAGGACCAACGTAGCTAGGATGGGGGATAGTCCATCTTTGCAAGCTGGTGGTCCACTCGAAAGGTTGCTGCACGTGAGATGTAACTTCTGCTTTTTCTCCGGAGAGATATTCATCTCCCCTGATCAGTCTTGGTGCTTCAAGTTTTTTCGAAGCTTCGTGCAGAAGGCTGAATGTCACTATTGCGGTGCAACGATTTACCGCCGTGGAGTTGCCTTGTGGGGCCAGCGAATTCCTATTGCTGAGCCAGTAGTCAACAACGATAGCGCCCAGACGTTGACTCCATCGAAGCATTCGGCTAAGCCTATCGGGCTGAGTCGTTCGCGAATTCAGATGGCAAATGATTCGCCGTCCGGCTCCCGGTTTCGAAGCCGAACACTGTCGCTTCGCAAAAGTCGCAACAAACGGCAGTAGCAACGCTTGATTGGATTCGCTTGACAGAAGTCACGCGCCGACCAAACAGTGTGACTATGACTCAGACAGTCAAGGCGATCTG
>CAYQMZ010000166.1:0-4145 GCA_964418725.1 uncultured Pirellulaceae bacterium | reverse complement strand
TCAGAATCCAAGTCCGACAAGGGCTCAGATTCAAAGAAGAAGTCTGAGACCAAGAAACCGAAATCCAAAGACAGTTAGCTTAGCTCCGGGTTTAACCATCTATCGAGCGCAGGCGACGTTCAACTCGTTAGATTCCGCGGCCCTCGACCTACCGCCTCGCACGAACTAATCGATCCATACTCTCTGTTTCAAGTTTCAGGGTGACTATGACTCAGACAGTCAAGGCGATCTGTTTCGACATGGACGGGTTGCTCTTCAATACGGAAGACCTGTTCGATCAAGTTGGCATCGAGATGCTTGCGAAACGTGGCAAGCAACTTGATCAAGAACTCGTCAAGCGGATGATGGGTCAGCAGGCCAAGGTGGCATTGCAACTCTTCAAGGATCACTACGAGCTTGAAGATTCGATAAGCGAACTTCAAACGGAAACTGATGAACTCTTTGAGCAGATATTGCCAGACAAACTCGCGCCTATGACGGGCGCACACCAGTTGTTAAATCGCCTAACGACAGCTGCAACTCGCCCCCTCGCGTTGACGACCAGCAGTCACGGTCGTTCTGTAGATCGCATCATGGGCATCCACGACTTCCGAGGACACTTTTCGTTTCGCCTTGCGGCCGAAGACATCGAGAATGGCAAGCCACACCCCGAGATTTACCTAACGGCTGCGGAAAAATTCCAGATCGATCCGAGCGAAATGCTCGTCTTCGAAGACAGCGAAAATGGATGCAAAGCAGGTGTCGCGGCCGGTGCCCAAGTCATCGCGGTCCCCAGCAAGCACAGTAGCCTTCACAGCTTCGACGGCTGCCAGTTTGTTGCCGATAGCCTCGAGGATGAACGCATCCATTCACTGCTCTTCGCGGACTGACACAAGGCTGGCACCATCTTCCCGGCAGCCCACTCGTATTCACGGTGCCAGCAGCTTTTCTTCCAGTCGGATCCGCAGTGCCGCCTCTAACTGCGCAAGATTCTCGGTACTATCTGGGTTAGAGCTGACATCGTAGAGCTCAACGTGTTTGGGCTCTGCGCCATCCATCCTCGCGACCAATCGATGCGTTTCCGTGCGGACTGAAATCGCATCGCGCCAGTAGCTTCGAACTGAGTTTCTGGTGCGTGTTCGCTCATGCCGAAGAATTGGAACGAAGCTTTTACCGTCGAGCTGTCGCTGCGGTGAGCGAAACTTTGGATTGCAGACCTCAATGAGGGTCGGATACAGGTCGATCGTCGCAACAAGACTATCCGACTTCCGTCCAGCCGTCCTCATTCCAGGAACACGCATCAACAGAACGCTTCGAGTTGCCCGTTCGAACGGTGTGTGCTTTCCCCACAACTGCTGTTCTCCCAGATGCCACCCATGGTCACCCCAAATCACGACCAGCGTACGGTCCGAAAGTCCCGTCGCGTCGAGCTCATCCAATACTCGCCCAATTTGCCGATCCACGTACCGCACACAGGCCACATACGCCCTCTTCGATTTCACAATCGCATCATCGCCAAGCGGGCGGCTCTTTTCGTGCTCCGAGCGGTACTTGTAGAACTCGCCGCTTTCATGCCAATACGGTGAATCAATTCGCTTCGATGACGGTCGTTCAAAATCAGTTTCGGCGAAAGCTTCCCAGTCTTGCTTCGTCGCCACAAAGGGTAGATGCGGCTTGTAGAATCCCAGCCCTAGAAAGAATGGTTTATCGGCGGCCCGAAATTCTCGTAACTTCTTAATCGCGGCCGCCGCATTCAATCCATCTGGCAGGTCATCGTCGTTTTCAACCTGAAACTCCCAAAGATCCGAGTTGCCATTTCCGTCCTCACGATGACGGCCATCGGCGTAGGCGAAGAACGCTCCCCATCCACGCTTCCACTTCGCAAATGGCGTAAGCAATTCGTCCCAAGCTTGCGGCAACTCGGGCCGACCATCTCCCGTGCCGTCATAGCCGAAAACACGGCCGTCCGGCATATGAGAGATCTTGCCAATCAATGCCGTCGAGTAACCACTCCGACGGAACAACTCGGGAAGAGTTTGAGCGCCGGGCAACTGCTTGTCGACGAGCGCAGTTTTGCCAGCGTGAAACGCATTATTGCGTGACGTCACTCCCGAAGTTCGAGGACTGAGGCCGGTTAGCAAACTGTATCGCGACGCACCGCAGGTCGCGACTTGTACGTAGTGGCGATTGAAAAGCAATGCTGTCCGAGCAAACTTGTCGATGTTGGGCGACTGCGCTTGCCGTACTCCGTAGCATCCTAGTTCTGGGCGCAAGTCATCTACGGCGATGAACAGAACGTTGAATCGATTCGTTGCTTGATCCTGCGATGCCCACGCAGACTTGTAACTGCAGACCAAAAGCAACAGGCACGTGAGAGCGACCGTGGTGGATCGAAATAGTGAAGGGTATGTTGCCTTAGTCACGGGATTCTTCGCCAGAGTTGAAACGAGGGTGTCGATTCCTTGGTTCATGTTTCGGCGCCGATGGTGAGTCGATTTTTGGGTGGCAAGAGGATAACTACCGCGAGAACATTGGTGCCGACTGCAAGTCAGGCTCACGCTCTTCTTTCCCAAGGCGATAGAAGAGTGCTGTACAGCCATCTGCAGTACGCACGGGTTCCGCAAACGGTGAGAACCCCTGTTCGCGCATGACCCAATCATGCTCAGCCTGCGAGTAGCAACTCCCCTTCCCTTCCGTTAACCGGTACAGCGTCAGAGCGTAACAGGCCATCCACAACGCCTGCACCCATTCGTCCGCGGAATTCCAACTGGACATCAACAGCGGCTCGTGGATACAAACCGAACCTCCTGGCGCAACGGAGTCGCGCAGATTTCTGACGATCTGCGTATACTCGTCCGGCAACCAGTCGTGGGCAGTGTTCGACAGGCAGTAGCAATCGGCGGGCGGAACAGCCTGAAAAAAGTCGCCTTCATGAAACTCAAGTTTTTCAGAGTTGTCTTCGGTGGCTGCCGCCAGTTCACGCACTACGCCCATCGCGTTTGACCGATCGACCGCAATCGCTTTTGTCAGATGCGGACTCGATACGAGGCAGGCCAAACTGACGTACGGCGAACCAGCACCAATGTCAGCAAAGATACGAGCTTTACCCAGCAACGGCTTCAAAGCCGCTGCCAAAGGGTTCGCAAAGTTGCGTGCTCGGGACGCAAGGCCAAGAGCCACGTCACGCCCTATGGGCGTATCCATTACCGTCTCTGGACCACCCTCCCCGGCGTAGAGAGGCTTGGACTCTTTGGCGAAATCGCCGCGAAGCTGCGCGATAAGAATATCAGCATCGTCACTGGGGCCCATTTCCAAGTACGGTCGACGTGACGTTGGAAGCTCCGCCCCTAAACAAATGGCTGCTCGCTCTGGAACAGTCAGCTGGTTCCCTCGACGAGAGACGACTTCCATCACTTCCAACAACGCGACATACGTGCGCGCACCTTGCTCGGTAAACCGAAACATCTCGCGGAATTCGTCGACTCCGATTTCGCGTCCACGCAACTTGTCGACTAGGTCCAGCCGAAACGCCGCTCGCAGAGCACACGAAGCTTCCGCGAATCGAAGAAGTGCGTAGTATTTGCCCGCGTCCATGTCTGTTTCATCCTGAGTTAGCGGCGCGTTTGAACGATACGGTGGCAGATACGGTTAGCCGAGAATCACATCGCCCTAGCCAAGCAAAGTCTCTTCTATTTCGTCGGTCACCGCCATCGAGGACATCCAGCTCTGTCTCATTTCCTCACATAAGCCCAACACCAAACGGGCAAAATCAGCCAAGTGGGACAGCCACAAATCCATACGCCGCGCTTTATTTCACGTAAATGGCTTGATAGGCTTACCGCTTGGGAGAGTTTAGCACCGAACGTCGTGCATACAGATTGACGACTCTATGGGGGAAAACTAGATGATTAGTACGCTTAGGTCGCTTCGACCATGGTTCATTGTTTTACTGTTTGCTGGCATCGGTAGCTCCGACGTCCTTGTCTCCGAGAACTTCGAGTACGAAGTGGGAGCCTTAGACGGCCAAGACGGAGGAGAAGGCTGGGCAGATTCCTGGCTTGTTTCCGATGCACTTTTCGAAAGTGACTTCAAGCTGGACGTCGTAGACGCGGGGTTGGTATACGCGTTGCCGGGCGGCGGGTTCATTAACGGCGGCGACTCAGCTC
>CAYQMZ010000165.1:0-11886 GCA_964418725.1 uncultured Pirellulaceae bacterium | reverse complement strand
ATTGTCGGCAGCGTGTTGTACCTGCGGAGCAGGTGAGCAAACTTGCGAAGACCGTGCGAGACTCGTTGACGGCGGAAGGGCTCGAAGACGCAGCCACTCGAACCGTACCGGTTTTTGAAATGTATGAAAAACTGGCTGGCCAGCCTATGAGCATTGCCAACTCGATCGTCCGCCGTGATTGGGAAGGCCAGGCCAGCTATTTGGAGTTGCCGCTATCGCACTTGGTGCAGTTGCCAGCCGTCCGTCAATTCATGGAGTCGATGATTCGTGATGGGCAAACACTGCACGACACGTATAACGAAACGATTGCGTCGTATCGTGCGGAGCACAAGATCAGGAACAAGGCGAACCCGTTTCCCAGCTTGCGAAAGGACGACCAGCAGATCGAGTTGCCGTTCTGGATAGTCGATGAAGCGGCCGGCACGAGGACTCCGTTGATGCTAGACGCCAGCCAGCACAAACTATCGCTCGACGATCAGCAGTACATTGTGCCACGTGGGATGATGATCACGATTCTGTTGCGATTGTTTACGTCGGACTTCTTCATTCATGGAACCGGTGGAGCCAAATACGATCGGTGTACCGACCAGTTCATCAACGAATACCTGAACGTGACTCCGCCGGATTTCGTTGCCGCAACGCGTACTCGGCACCTCTACCAAGCGCAATTGGCTGAAGTGGCCGAGACGAAGGCGAAGGCTGAGCACATACGCGAAGTGCAGAAGAAGTTTCAAAAGAACGTGGAGATGGGAACTTTTGCTGGCGATGCAAGGCAACGTGCAATCCAGTTGCTTGACCGTCGAACAGAGGCGATCGAAAAACTGAAAAGTGCAAAGTCGGCGGGCGTTTCCTCCGCCGATATCAACCGAGAATTGCAGGCAGTTGATGCAGAAATCAAGTCATTCGTCCGTTTAGAACTGTCTCCCGATGATGACCTAACGCTGCCGTCAGATGAGGAAATCAAAGTCTTGGAGACTCGCGAGTTTCCATACTTCTTTTTTGATTCGGCTCATTAGTGGGTAGTTGTGATTGGTCGTTCCTTTTCGATCTTTTGAATAAATCGCAACAGTAGTGGATGAGCGGGACCTGCCATCTGTCCGTGGTTGTAACCATCGAGTTCAAACAGTTCCGTCTTAGGGTGGCCGACGACATTCATCATTCGCCAAAGGTATGCGTTTTCTTCGTATCGCCCCAGCATTTCAAGTTCTCGATCGCCGGTGATGAGGAGTAGGGGAGGGCAGTCATTGCGAACGTGGAATAGTGGTGCCATGTCGTCGATGATGGGTTGTTTTCCGTCGATTCCTCGCTCTTTACGAACCGTGAAATGCGTAATGGTATGGCCGCTGTATGGAATCAGTCCCGCGAGGTCATCCGCATCTACGTCGTGCTTGGCGAGCCAGCGTTTGTCGAGGCCAATCATCGACGTCAGGTAGCCACCCGCAGAGTGTCCGCTAACGTAGACCTTTTGCTGCGAGCCGCCGTATTTCTGGATGTTCTTCATCGTCCAGGCCACAGCTGCTGCCGCGTCTTCGATGTAGACGGGAGCCGTCACCTTGGGGTGCAGGCGATAGTTGGCGGCGACGACGGCGATCCCTTTTGATTGTAGTTGTTGCGGAACTTGCCGGTTCCCACCCTTCAATCCACCACCGTGGAACCAAACGACGGTGGCGAAGTCCTTCTTACTGGCTGGGTAGTAGACATCCAGTCGGCAGCGTTCCTTTTGGTACGCGTCCACATCGCCGCCTTCGATGTAGAAGACGTCTTTGTCTGTCGAATAAGTGGCTGGAGTATCTTGAGCGATGGCGTGCGCTCTAAGCGTCATTAATACAAAAATGCCGGCAGCAAGCCCAACGATCGCTCGCCGGCCGAAAGTCAGTGCTGCCGCCGCTAGATGGTCAAGCTCATCGATGCCCGTGATATTCCGTGAAGGTTTGGTTCCTGTGTCGTGTAAGCAAGTCGAATTCATATTCAGCGTCTCTTCGTATCGATGGAACCATTCGGCGAGCTCAGACAGCTCAGACCCAGTGGGGAAATTGTAACGCTTGTGTTCGAACTGGACATCACATTGATTCGGCGTGCTAGGGCACGACTCGCGTGGCGTTTTGTCCAAGACCTACATGGTGTGACTCAAGGACGAAACACTTTTGTTCGTTGCCGTGTTGTGCTGTAAGATTCGCGGTTTGCCAACGACACCACCAGTGACTGCTACGCGTCTGCACCTCGAGTGAATTCAATGATCGGTTCCAATTCTTCGCGTCCATTGTGCGTTTTGATAATGCTAGTTCTGACTAGTTTGGCGGCGATCGGACCGCGAACAGTCGGCGGGCAGCTCATTCAATTCGATTCTGAGTATCTGGCGTTCGAAGCGGAAGACTTCGCGTTGGCTGTGAACGACTCGGAGGATCGTGGGTGGCGAGTCGTTGATGTGGAGACGGATTTGGTGACGGGCTTCGGTACTCGTGTGCTACCTGAATTCACAAATGCTGCCGGCGGCGAAGCGGTGTTTGACCAGAATGGAAATGCTCCCGACTACCTGCAGTACCAGCTCGAGTTTTTGGCAGGTGGCGACTACCACTTGTACCTTCGCTATTCGACGTTTGAACGCGGCAACAACGTTAACAATTACTTTGGCGAGAATTCAATTTACGCCTCGAGTGTGTTCGGTGTTGATGGGCTTGAAGATACGGAAGCGGATCCGCGTGGATCTCGCGATGTTCCGATGCCTAGCCTGTTTCTGAGCTTTGATGTCCGAGGTGCGGTGCCAGGTGAAGATCGGTTCGAAGGGAGATTCGAATGGTGGAATGCGGAAGCTGATGAAACCGACGCCGAATTCAATCCAGATGCGATCTATTCTGTGGACGCAGAAACGGCTGTCGAATGGGGATTCTCGAGTCGAGAAACGCATGTAGCCATTGATCGCGTCGTATTCCACAAGAGCGGCGATCTGCTGCCCGACGAACTGGATCGGCTGATCTCTTCTCAAGTCGGGATTCCAATTCCTGCCGACTTCAACGGCGATCTGCAGGTAGACTTCGGCGACTTCCTAATTCTGTCGGAGAATTTCAGCGAGTCGTTTGCGATCAATGATTCGTTTTCGAAAGGTGATCAGACTCGAGACGGCCGAGTGGATTTAGAAGACTTCTTAATCTTTCGCGAGATGTTCCTCGCTAGTCGTAGCACCCTGGGAGCAACGGGCCAGCCAATCTCCAGCGTTCCCGAACCGGCCACGTGGCTGCCAATGTTGTTCGGTCTTCTAGTCTTGCTGCGCCGGCGGCACATATAGTTTACTTCGGGATGGCTCGGACGATTGTGTGATAATCGGAGTTTCTGATGACTCTGGAGCTCTCTGTATTGTGGTCCCTTTGGTTGCGGCGCCTTGCTGTCGGCCACCCTGAAGGTCCGATTGCTCGCTTCGAATGGTTATCGGCGGCGTGATGCGGAGATTTTTGCTTGTGGCAATTACGTGTCAGTGACAAGAATGGAACGTTCTCGCTTTCGTCGGCCGAAATAAGTTAGTCTGGGCCGGCGCGATAATCACTGGACGCAGAAATGGCACGTAACCGCAACCGAAACATTGATGCACTGACCGAGATCCTCGTTGTGGTGATCTCGCCGGCGCTTGTGATGTTCATGGTCGGTAGTCTGTGTTTCTTCGCGATCCGCTGCTTCTATGACGGAAGCTTCGTGGGCCGGTTGAATGTCGCGACAGGGCTGTTCGTATTTGCTGCGGTGCTGGTTTCTCGGATTTCCATCGAGGAGGGCCGAGAGTACGCGAGCATGTTTGCCGTGCCGCTGAGTATTGTCACGTTGCTGAGCGTGCTCAAATACACGGATGCGGGAGTGTTGTTTCTGGCTCCGCTGGTCGCGTTCATTTGGTGGAGTACCGACAAGCTGACGTGGGATTGCACTGTCGTAGATCATAAGAAGGATGCTTCCGGTAAAGGCTTGCTGCAGACGATGGGCATGGATGGTGGGGATTCCAATGGGAAAGCTATCGACGGACCGGATTCAGATGAAAGTCAGCTGGACCTTGACGCGACAACTGACAAAAAGCAAGCGGACAGTAAGTCAATTTGGCAGCAATGGGTCCAGAGGCGACGTCGCACGCATACGCCCGGCGTTTGGGTGATCTATTTTGGCATCGCAGCGATTCCGATTTTTGGACTGGGGCAGTGGTTGTTGCCATCGCAACAGTTGGGCCCCAGTTTCATTTTGCTGTGTGTTTACGTCGCCAGTGCATTGGCACTCTTGATGGCTACCAGTTTTCTGCAAATGCGGCGTTACTTGAACCAGCGTCGGCTGGAAATCAGCGACGGGATGGCTGGCATCTGGCTCAGCAGTGGTGGCACGCTGATCGTCGCCTTGATGGTCTTGTGTTTGTTCTTGCCGCGGCCGAACACGGGTTACTCATTGGTTGATCATGTTTCGAAGATCGGTTCCAAGGACCAACGTGCCTCACGATACTCAATGCAGAAACAGGATGCCGTCGAGGATGAAGACGTCGACGGCGACGGTGAGTCGGACGATCCGGCTGAGCGAGATTCAGAACGCGGCAGTCAAAAATCCAAAGACGCCGAACGTGGTAGTCGGGAGGGTGACGACGCCAAAACCAAAGGTCAGCAACAGTCGGACGAGGGGCAGCAGTCTGGCGATTCCGATCAAGGTGATCCAAAGAATCAGTCGGACCAGCAAGACACGCAATCCCGTGATTCACGCCGGAACGAGGGAGAAAGCAACGATCGCGATTCTTCCGAGACGCGGCAAGAACAAAACGACGCGGGAAAGGATGCTGCCGACAATCAAAACGATGCTGAAGCGGAGCGGTCGGACAATGCCAGCGACAATTCAGAAACGGACGAATCGTCACGCCAGGAGGACTCAGGCAGGTCCAGCAGGCCAGATTTCATCCCCAAAGAGCTGCCCGACATTATCCCCAGTTTTTCGATGCCATCGATCCCTAAGTTAATCTACCTGGTGGTCATTGGCGCGCTAGTCTTGTTCGTTCTACTGCGATACGGGAAGCAAATCGGCGCGGCATTGAGTGCATTCATGCGAGATTTTCTAGACGCCATTCGTCGGCTATTCGGCGGCAGGCGAACTAGCGATATTCAAGAAGACGTCGGCGAGGTGGTCGAAGAACCGGAACCGCTTCGTCCGTTTTCGTCGTATCCAGATCCGTTCACGATGGGAACCGTGGATCAGTTTTCGACGCAGCAACTGGTGGATTACACATTCGAGGCATTTCAAGCTTGGGCGTACGAACGCGATTGCCCCCGAGGTGCTGAACAGACACCGTTGGAATTTGCTGTGCAAGTGGGATCGGCGCACCGCAAGGTTGGTAATAGCGCCAGGGATCTGGCGCAGTTGTACAACCAAGTCGCTTATGCCCCGGGAACGCTTCGCCGTGAGTCGCTGGAACACCTTCGCAAATTGTGGAAGGTGCTGCGTACGGGCTGAACGGTTGCCCAGTGCTTTCGTGGCTGAACGAAGGCTGGCCCGAAATTCGACTAGGTCAGCGTGATGCGGATTCCTTCGCCGTTGCTGGCCGCGGTGCTGACGAATTCGCATAGCTCTTCGAAGTACTCAAGGTATTCTTCCTTCAGCTCTTCTTCCTCTTCGTCCCAAATGTCGGGATAGATTTCTTCGTCGGTCATTTTCTCTTGGTCAAAGTTCGACCAGAGTGCTTCGCCGTCAACGGATTCCAATTCGCGAGCGATCTCGATGACATCGGCGGCGGAATAGAGTCGCGACGGTCCGTAGCCTTCGTCGGACCCAACTTCGTTTCCACCGTTCAGCAAGAATGCGCGTCTCCCAGTTCCTTCCCATGACGTGCCCGTCAGCAAGAAGTGCAGTCCGTGCCAGGCCTTCTCAAGTGTCATGCTGCTGCTGGCGAGTGAGTCTTCCTCTTCGAACGTGTCGAAGTCATCAAAGTCCTCGGAGTCCTCCTCGTCGAAGCTGCCGTCGAACAGTTTCAGTGTGGGTTCGCCGGCTTCCATGGCTGGGACGGCCGCAACTGCTGCTTCGACGTCTTCAGTGACCGACTCAAGAATCAAAATCATCGACATGGGAAAGTCCTTGAAAGTGGGGTTTTTGAAACCGTTGGTCACAATTTTGGGCTTGTCAAGTAAACCCGCCTTGCCACGACTAAGAAAGAACCTAACGAGCGTGTGTGCAGCCCAAATCCTGCTACAGCGAGTGTGATGCTTCGATCTTCCGCTATGATGCGTCGTCGAAACTTTCCTCCGAGGGTGCATGCAAAATGCGGATCGCTTTTCGAGTCTTCATTTGTTGGCTGCTGTTTGTTTCCTGCGGGTTGGGGCGAGCTCCAAATGTGGTCGTGATTTTGACCGACGATCAAGGGTGGGGCGACCTAAGCCTGAACGGGAACACGAATCTGTCGACGCCGAATATTGATTCTTTGGCACGCGACGGTGCCAGCTTCGACCGCTTTTTTGTGTGTCCGGTTTGCTCGCCGACGCGGGCGGAATTCTTAACCGGACGATACCATTCCCGCTCGCAGGTCTTCAGCACGTCGGCTGGCGGCGAGCGAATGAATCTGGACGAAACAACGATCGCCGATACATTTCGAGCGTCGGGCTACGCGACTGCGGCCTTTGGTAAATGGCATAACGGAATGCAGTATCCGTACCATCCAAACGGGCGAGGGTTCGACCTGTTTTATGGATTCTGCTCCGGGCATTGGGGGAACTACTTCGATCCCATGCTGGAACGCAACGGACAGATAACGCGTGGCAAAGGGTTTGTGATCGATGACTTTACCGAACAGGCGATTGACTTTATCGAAGAGCACAGAGATCGACCGTTCTTCGTCTATTTGCCCTACAACACTCCCCATTCGCCGATGCAGGTGCCGGATCGCTTTTGGGAGAAGTTCAAAGATCACTCGTTGCCAATGCGACATCGCGACAACAAAGAGAACATGACGCACGCACGAGCCGCGTTAGCTATGTGCGAGAACATCGATTGGAACGTTGGGCGTCTGTTGAAAAAGCTGGATGAGTTGCAAATCGCGGACGACACGATTGTGACGTTCTTTCACGATACCGGCCCCAACGGAAGCCGGTGGAACGGAGGAATGAAAGGTCGCAAAGGATCGACAGATGAAGGCGGCGTTCGATCGCCGCTATTGATGCGTTGGACGAATGGAATTGCAAAAGGACGCAAGATCACACAGATCGCCGGCGCAATTGACTTGCTGCCGACACTAGCGGATTTGAGCGGGATTCCTCAACGCAGTAACAAGCCGCTCGATGGACGAAGCTTGAAGCCGCTCTTGACCGATGGAAACGTCGATTGGCCAGACCGAGAAATCGTATCGGTTTGGAACAAAAAACTAAGCGTACGCAACCAGCAATATCGTCTGGATGACAGAGGCGTCCTGTTCAACTTGACGAAGGATCCTGGCCAAAGAACACCAGTCACGAATCAACCTGAAATCGCAGCAAAGTTAAAGGCTTCGGCCAACGGATGGCGAACTAATCTCAAACCGCTTGATCGTACGCATGACGATCAGCGGCCGTTTGTGATTGGGCATCCTGATTACAAGTATACGCAGATCCCCGCTCGCGACGGGATTGCTCATGGCAGCATCAAGAGGTCGAATCGATTTCCAAACTGCTCGTACTTTAGTAACTGGACCAAGCTGAGCGACAAGATTACGTGGCAGGCGGAAGTGCCCGCCGACGGCACGTTCGATGTGCAGCTCTACTACGCTTGCCCTGCTGCGGATGTCGGTGCGACTGTTGAACTCGCATTTAATGATGCGTCGATCACAAGGAAGGTCGACGTGGCCAATGATCCTCCCCTTGTCGGTGCACAACAGGATCGGTCGCCGCGGACGGAATCGTACGTGAAGGACTTCAAGCCTATGTCACTTGGACGCTTGAAACTGAAGAAGGGCGCGGGCGAGTTGACGTTGCGAGCGACCGACATTCCCCATTCGCAGGTGATGGAATTCCGATTGCTGATGCTCACCCGTGTGGGTCCCTAAATCGCAAACGGATCGCGAATAGGGCGTAGGTTAACCGAACGTCAGCGAAGTGCAGTTCGCTTGAAGGCGAGCCAATGGCTTGCTAGGCTGCTCGCTCAGTGAGCCTTGGTAGAGAGATGAATATGTCAGGCCTAAAAATCATTGCGTGCTTCTTTGCCGTTTTGTTGGTGCAAACTGCGAACGCTGACTCGCGACCAAATATTCTGTTCATCATGTCAGATGATCATGCGTTTCAGGCTATCGGTGCCTACGGTAGCAAGGTCAACAAGACGCCGAATCTGGATCGAATCGCAAACGAGGGTATGCGATTTGATCGCTGCTATGTCACTAACTCGATCTGCGGACCGTGTCGTGCCGTCATTCTCACCGGCAAGTACAGTCATCTGAATGGGTTCGAACGAAACGGGAGAACGTTCGATGGTTCGCAGCAGACTGTTGCGAAGCTGCTGCAGAGTGCGGGATACCAAACGGCCGTGGTTGGAAAGTGGCATCTGCGAAGCGTCCCGACTGGGTTCGACTACTACAACGTGCTGATCGGGCAGGGGCCGTATTACAATCCGCCGATGAAAGTGCTGGGCACGGATGGGCAGCCCAAGGTCGTCAAACACACTGGTTACACGACGGACATCATTACCGATCACGCTTTGGATTGGTTGAACAAGAAAAGGGATCCGGACAAGCCCTTCTTCTTGATGTATCAGCACAAGGCACCGCACCGCAATTGGCAGCCGGGCCCAAAGTACTTGACGAAATACGATGACGTCGAAATTCCAGAGCCTCCGACGTTATTCGATGACTACCAAAACCGTGCTGATCCAGCTCGCGAACAGAAAATGTCGATTGAGAAGGATCTCAACGACCGTGATTTGAAACTTGCCTCGCAGAAAGGGCTGACTCCGGCCCAGCGAGAAAAGTGGGATGCCGCTTATGGTCCTAAGAATGCCGCATTCAAAAAGATGCAGCTGACGGGCAAGGAGTTAGTGAAATGGAAATATCAACGCTACGTGAAAGACTATTTGCGTTGCGTTGATTCCGTGGATGAGAACGTTGGCCGAGTCCTCGATCGACTTGATGAGTTGAAGTTGGCCGAGAATACGATCGTCATCTACACCTCCGATCAAGGCTGGTATCTGGGAGACCACGGTTGGTTTGATAAACGCTGGATGTACGAGGAGTCTTTTCGGACGCCTCTGTTGGTTCGTTGGCCCAAGAACATAAAGGCTGGCAGTGTCTGTAACAGCATGGCGATGAATCTGGATTTCGCCCCGACGTTTTTGGAGGCGGCTGGTGCTGAGATCCCCGGCGACATGCAGGGAGCCAGCTTGGTTCCACTGGCGATGGGAAAAGAACCGGTCGACTGGCGCACGGCGATGTACTACCACTACTACGAGTTCCCTGGCGCTCACAGTGTTGCTCGTCACTACGGAGTTCGCACAGATCGCTACAAGCTAATTCACTACTATCCGCATGAACGTCGACCCGATATGAACCAATGGGAGCTGTTCGACTTGGAATCGGATCCGAACGAACTCCAGAATCTCTATGGGAAGCCGGAGCATGCGGAGCTAACCAAAGAGTTGAAGCAGCGGCTGGAAGATTTGAGAACGAAGTACAAGGACGATGGTACCGTCGTCGACAACCAGCCGAAGAAAAAGAAACGGAAGAAGGCCGCTTAGCGTTTTGTCGGCGTTTTCCAAGCCAAACGGGCGGACCGTAAGGAGATACAGTGGAAGCTTACAAACAAGAATTCATCGACTTCATGATGGAAGTTGGTGTGCTTACCTTTGGTGATTTCACGACGAAGAGCGGACGAAAGACGCCGTACTTTGTGAATACTGGCTTGTACCGAACGGGCAGTCAGCTTCAGCAGTTGGGCGATTTCTACGCCAATGCGATTCGATCCAGCGGAATTGAATTCAACGTCTTGTTCGGACCTGCCTACAAAGGGATTCCGCTGGTTGTCACCGCCTCGATGGCCCTGAATCGTTTCGGTCAAGACGTATCCTTTTGCTTCAATCGGAAGGAAGCCAAGGATCACGGCGAAGGCGGAAGCTTAGTCGGTCACAAGTTGGCCGATGGTGACCGTGTACTGATCATCGAAGATGTGACCACCGCTGGTACTTCGATCAGGGAAACGGTTCCGATCTTGAAGGCCGCTGCGAATGTCGAGGTTGCTGGCTTGGTGGTCTCCGTCGACCGAATGGAAAAGGGCAAAGGGGAGAAATCGGCCCTAGCCGAAGTCGGTGAAGAATTCGGGATGCCAACTCACTCCATCGTTTGCGTTCATGAAATCATGGAGCACGTCGACCTTGCGCCGGCGGATAGAGAACGCATGAACGCCTATCTAGAACAGTACGGGGCTGCTTAGTCAAAGTCGCGACGCTATCTATGAGTGGGATTGATGATTCGTTGCTTCGATGGACGCAGGTTATCGACCCGTTTAGACTAGCCCTGAACGACAGGACGATTGCCTGACACGCGAGGGTCTGGTTGCCCAAAGTCGAACTTTGACCGGTAATTCCCGCCTGCATGATGTTGAGCCACGGCCGATGTCACTAGCCACAGCCGACATTGTTCCGCCGGTTGGATTGTTTCCCAAATAACGACAAAGCACTCATTAGCGAGCTTCTATCATGACACCTAAACCGATTGACCGACGTAGCTTTCTTAGTGGCAGTCTCGCCGCCGGGGCCGTCGCCGCCGGATCGCTTTCTGTTGGAGCGAACTCGCTGCTTGCTCAGGAAGACAAAGCGAAGACGCGAGCGAATCCCATCGGCGTGTCGACATATTCGTTCTGGCAGTTCCGTCGCGATGAATTTCGTCCGATCGAGAAGTGTTTGGAGTTGGCGGCAGACATGGGATTCGACGGTGTCGAGATCCTAAAAGTACAGATGGAGGGCGAGCCGTCGAATGCCCAATTGCAGAAGATCAAACAACGAGCGTTTACGCTTGGTTTGGACTTGATGGGCTATTCGACGCATCAAAGTTTTGTGAAGCCGGATAAGGCGGAACGCCAAGCCAACGTTGACAAAACGATCGACATGATCGAAGAAGCTTATCGGCTTGGTATCCCTACGTTGCGAATCAACACCGGTCGGTGGGGAACATCGGGATCGTTCGACGAGTTGATGGCGAACAAAGGGATCGAGCCGATGTTGGAGGGATACACCGACGATGAGGGATTCAAGTGGGTAATTGACTCGATGGAGAAGTTGGTCCCGAAGGCGGAAAAGTGCGGCGTCACTATGGGGTTAGAGAACCACTGGGGACTCGGGCGTACGGCTGAGGGAGTCAAGCGGATTGTCGACGCGGTAGATTCACCGTGGTTACAGGTCACGTTGGACACGGGGAACTTCCTCGAAGACAGAGAGCGACAGTTCAAAATGCTGGCCCCACAGGCGGTGCTGTTGCAGGCCAAAACGTACTATGGCGGTGGAACTTGGTACACGCTGGACATCGATTACGCAAAGATCGCCAAGATCATGCAGGATGCCGGATTCAAAGGCTACGTGTCGCTTGAATTCGAAGGCAAAGCGGATCCTGTCGAATCCGTTAGGAAGAGCCTAGAGATGCTACGAGGCCACTTCGCTTAGCGTCCGAGTCGTGTGGTCGCGCATATCGTGGCATTACGGCAACAGCTGCACTAATGAAAAAGCCAGTTCAGGTAACTTCCTGAACTGGCTTTTTTTCGGAGTGGAGGATAACGGGATCGAACCGATGACCTCTACAATGCCATCAAGATTTGCGAGCTTCGGAAAATGCACTTTCGCCCGAGAAAACTACCCTAACGAGTGTTGCATTCAGTGCAAGTGTAGGCAGTGATTTGCGAGAAAAGTGGTAGGCGAATTCGAAAAGTGGTAGGAAGTGGTAATTCG
>CAYQMZ010000164.1:0-11894 GCA_964418725.1 uncultured Pirellulaceae bacterium | reverse complement strand
TCGCAACACTGCAGGTTGCGGACTATCCGCTTGTGGTTAAGACGAACGGGATTGTCCAGCCACGCAATGAAGTGGCGATCAGCGCCGAAGTGGCGGGGTTGGTTACGGAGGTCAGTCCAGAGTTCGAGGTGGGGGCGTACTTCAAAAAGGGTGACGTTCTGGTTGAGCTTGATCAGCGAGACTACAAAACGGCGCTTGCGATCGCGGATGCTCAGAAGATTGGTGCAGAGGCGGCACTGGACCTAGCCAAAGAGACCTACGAGCGGAACAGTGGGCTGTACCAACGTAAAGGGATATCCCAAGCGATTCTAAAGCAGTCGTACGCGGCAATGCTTCAGGCACGTGCTCAGTTGGAGTCGGCGGAGGCACAGCTTGAACAGTCTCGACGAAATTTGGAGCGAACTAAGATTGTGGCTCCGTTTAACGGTCGCGTGCGGATGAAGAACATCGGCCTTGGGCAGTCGGTGGGAACAGGGACCCCGCTTGGCGTGGTGTTCGCTGTGGATTTCGCAGAGGTGCGACTGCCCATTGCGAGTAAAGAGCTGCAGTACCTAACACTGCCCGAATTGCCCACGGACCCAGCGGTTGCTGTGCAATTCGTGGACGCCATCAATCCCGACAACCCGGCTGTCTGGCAGGGGCGAATCGTGCGAACCGAGGGCACACTGGATCTCAATTCGTTGGAGCTGTTTGCCATTGCTGAAATTGAAGATCCGTTTGGCCGAACGTCGGGGCTGTCGCCGCTTCGGATTGGACAGCCCGTCGTCGCGTCCATTGCAGGTAAGACGCTGAACGACATGGTGGCTATTCCCCGTGAGGCCGTTCGGCAGTTGGATCAGATTTATCTGGTGAATCCCGACGGAGACGACCTGGTGTTGGAGTCGCGTACGGTTAAGCCCATTTGGTCCGACGAGCAGCACTTGATTGTGGAAGATCCAGAGCTGCAAGACGGCCAGTTGATCGCCACGACGCGAATCGTCTACGCCCCAGACGGCGCGAAGTGTGAAGTGATTCCCGATATCGCCGACGATGAAGAAATGACGGATGCGGCGACATCCAAAAGCAATGTGAAAGAGAAAAAAGAGAAGACGTAGAACGTGTTTCAAAAAACCTGGTCGCCAACCGCGAGACGCTTGGATTGCAGTGCCGCTCGTATTGGCATGGGCGTTTTGAAACTGATTCTCGTCCGTTTCACGCTTCAACGTCCATGAGCTAAACGATGATTCGTTGGTTTGCAAAAAATAGCATCGCCGCCAACTTTCTGATGCTCGGAATTCTCATCGCGGGTTTTTACGTCGCACTCGAAAAGGTTGTGCTTGAGGTAACCCCGACGCTCAGTTGGGATACCGTGATGATCGAGATGCCGTACCGCGGTGGCACAGCGAAAGACATCGAACGCGCCATCCTGTTGCCTGTTGAAAACGCATTGGAAGGCATCAAGGGGCTCGAACATCTAAACGCTGACGGTATGCGCGGCATGGCGAAGTTCTATTTGAACGCCAAGCCAGGCACCGACCTGCAGATGATGAAGGATGAAGTCGAAACTCGTATTAACACGATTACGACTTTTCCGAGCGAGACCGAACGCCCTCGAGTCTTCATCCCTGATTCAGGGCAGTACTTCGAGGTGTTGACCATCGCCGTGACGGGAAATCTGGACGCCCACGGTCTCCGCGAATGGGCACGCAAGGTTCAAGAAGATCTGACCGCTATGGACGGTATCAGCATCACTGACTTGCGTGGCGAACGGCGATATGAAATCTCTATTGAGGCCGATCCCGATCAGTTGTTGTCGTACAACTTAAGCTTTCAGGCGATCGCGGATGCGATTCGCCAGTTCTCAATCGACTTGCCTGCAGGTGCCATCGATAGCGATAGCGGAACGTTCATCATTCGGACAAAGGGGCAGGCGTATTCTGCCCAAGACTTTGCCTCTATTCCGCTCCGCTCGGCAAATGGTGCGGAGCTAAAGCTTGGCGACGTGGCCAAAGTCATTGATGGTTTCGAAGGAACTGACGAGCGTGTTGTGCTGTTCAACGGCCGACCGTCGCTGTTCGTGGAGGTCATGAGAACGGGTGACGAAAGTGCGATTGAGATTTCCAACCAGGTACGAGACTACGTTGCTAATTCCGTGTTCCCGGAAGGCATCGAGCTGTTTGTTTGGGACGACAATTCTGAGCAGATTCGCGGTCGACTAAGCACGCTTATTGGTTCGTTGCTGCAGGGCAGTATTCTGGTGCTGGTCGTGCTGGGACTCTTCCTCCGCCCGTCGCTTGCATTTTGGATCGTTGTCGGGATCCCGGTAGGTTTTGCCGGTGGCGTTCTGTTGATGCCTGTGTTTGGAATCACGGCGAATGTCATGAGCCTATTTGGCTATATCATCGTCGTCGGAATTGTTGTCGATGACGCGATCGTTACGGCGGAGAACATTTACTCGAAGGTCAAAGCTGGCTTGCCATCGTTGGAAGCGGCAGTGCAGGGGACCCATGAAGTTGCCACGCCGGTGACCTTCGGTGCGTTGACCACCATGGTGGCATTCGTACCGTTGCTCTTCTTTGAAGGGACCTGGGGAGACTTCGCCAGTCAGATTCCGCCGGTTGTTGCTCCGGTATTGTTGTTTTCACTGATCGAATCGAAGCTCATTTTGCCCAGCCATCTGAAGCACTTGACTGTGCAGAAGAGATCGACGTGGTTCTCGCGATTTCAGGCGGCGATCGCCGATGGCCTAGAGAGTTTTGTCGACCGCGTGTACCAACCGTCGTTGAACTGGGCGGTCCGCCATCGAGGAATAACGTTGGCCACCTTTGCAACGATGGGGCTGGCGATGATCGGTTACTGCATGGGCGGACGGCTGGGGTTTGTTTCCTTTCCCTCAGTGGATCGACAGCGTATCACGGCGATCATTGATCTGCCCGCGAACACGCCTCAGGGTACGACGCAGAAATACATTGACCGCATTTCTAGTGCTTTGGAGGTGCTGCGCGAGAAGGACGAATTCAAGGATCCGGGAACCGGTGAATCCTACATTCGAAACGTGCAAACCACGATTGGTGCGTACACTCCGGGATCAAGCTATGACAAATCTAATGGCGGTGTATCCGTTGAGATCATGTCGCCGGATGACCGCACCGAGCCGGGGCCTCGGAATTCAGAAATCGCCAAGGCTTGGACCGATTTGGTTGGGAAGATCCCTGAGGCACGAACGTTTCGGATCTACGCCGAGTCGACGCTGGAAAAGGGACGTGAGTACGACGACGAGAACATCAATATCGAGTTGCGCGGGCCAACGTCACCAAAGAAGGCAGAAGTGGCTCGAAAGATTAAGGAGCTGCTGGAAGGTTACGAAGGAATCAGTAGCGCGTGGGCTCGCATCAATTACGGACAAGACGAGCTTGAACTGCAGTTGAAGCCGCGAGCGGCCGAGCTCGGTTTGAATCAGCAAATGCTGGCGCGGCAGATTCGTCAGGCGTTTTACGGCGAAGAAGCCCAGCGCGTGCAGCGTGACGTGAACGACATTCGTGTGATGGTTAGGTTGCCAGAGAAAAAGCGAAAGTCGCTTTACACATTGGATCGAATGAAAATCCGTACGCCGCGTGGAGCGGATGTGCCGCTGGCAACCGTTGCCGACATTAGTTTCAAGAAGGCTCCGACGTTCGTTGAGAGAAACGATAACGCCGAGATTCTGCGGATCGGCGCCCAGCCCGTGGACGAGACGGTCGACGTGATCGGGATCTCGAAGGAAATCAATCCGATCGTCGAAAAGCTGTGCCGTGATTCGAACGCAGGGCTTTCGTTCAAGTATTTGGGGCACGTCGCGGAAGCTGAAGCGGCCCAGAAACGTACAGTCATCGGAGCCGTCATCCTGTTTTTCGTCCTGTACGGAATGTTGTCCATTCCGTTGCGGTCCATCGTCCAACCCTTCTTCGTGATGTTGGCGGTACCGTTCGCCATCATCGGGGCGTTACTCGGTCATGTGATTATGGACATGACGCCATCATATTTGTCGGTCTTTGGAATGTTGGCGCTGGCGGGAATCGCGGTGAACGACACGTTGGTCATGGTGGATTACATCAATCGCCGACGTGAAGAGGGCGCGGAGCTGTTAGAGGCAGCTCTCGAGGCAGGATCGCGCCGATTTCGACCGATCATGTTGACGTCTGTAACAACGTTCGTTGGGCTACTGCCGCTGATGATGGACCGATCGCTGCAGGCTCAGTTTCTAATCCCAATGGCGGTTTCGTTGGCCTACGGAGTCCTGTTTGCGACCGCGGTCACTCTTTATTTGGTGCCTTGTTCTCTACTCGCTGCCCATGACTTACGACTGGGTTTCGACAGATTTTGTGAATGGTACCTGCGACCGTTTCGTCGTAACTAGATCGGCGACTAGCGTTCTAGATCCGGTAAACACGCTAGGCATTGGGCGTCGCGCTACTCGTTGGGTTTGTCGTCGGTGCGTCAGTCTTTCGCTGCGCGAGGAAAAGTACAGACAGGGCCGCGACGAATACGAAGCTGTAGGTAATCGGCCCCCAGGGCGGCGAGTGCGAGCGGGTAACTCCAAAGCACGCACCGGCGAGCATCAGCATCGGAAGCGTCGTGTGTTTTTCTTCGATTCGCTGGTAGATCTTCAATCCCGTAAGCACAAAGCCCAGGATCGCCGCCGCGATTGCCACTTGGGCGATTCGTGTGACGAGCGGCGAGTGGTAATACGACTGAACGATCTCTTGCGAGAGGAATTCGAAGTCGGGCGGAGCGCCAGGGATTTCCAGCATACGCATCGAGTTCTTTACAAGCACGCCGCTGCCAATTCCGGCGATGCTGTCGAAGGCTGCGTAACCAATTCCAAATACGGCCATCGACCCGCCAATGACACGAGACATCACATCTCGTGTCGGATTGAAGTTCGCGGCGGGCTCGAAACCGTCATCCACATACTTGCTTAGTGCATAGACGCTCCACGCGGTAAGCGGGAACAGAAGCAGTTGTAGATAATGAACGATTAACCAACGGTCGATCTGCTGCGATAACGCTTCGTAAACGGCATCGTGGTGGCCGCTTGCATGGAACAACTCGAGCGTTGCCAGTAAACCTGGTGGCAGCACGATGCAAAGCTTCCTGAATAGTTGGTCCATATCTGTATCCAGTCTTCCGGAAATGATTCGGTTCGTGTGCCTAGTTTCGTTTAGTGAACGGTGTCTTAGGTAGAAGAATCGTGCGTAACCACTGCATTAGTAAGACGTTGCGACTGCGTTTCGTTGACCCACTAAACTCGCCAGTTTATCATGGGGGTTTAGTCGGTCCTGTCTGTCCTGAGCCATAGTCGTTGGGCTCAATTAGACCCCTTTTGCGAAAGCAGCTCCGTGAGCATCGGATTAATTGTCCTAGCACTAGCCTTCGTATTTTTCCTCGTGGTCGCCTATTTTGCCGCTCAAACGTGGCATTGGGGTCACGTGGTCGCAATGGGCTTCCTGTTTCTGTTCTCTCTGTTGTTCCTGTTTATGGCTGCAACGTTGTTGAGAACGCAAGCAAAGTATCGGCCGCAGTATGCAAATGCAATGCGCGACTACCAGACCCAGGTCGATCGCGAACGTGAGCTGACGTTTGGCCCTGCTGCTTCACCCGCCGGTGAAGGCACGCTAGTTGGCGAGCGACGACTGTCGCAAGTTCAACAGTCAACGTCGGGGCGACGGTGGAGCAACGTATTTGCACAAGTCAATAATCAAGGGATCGTGCTCGACATGCGAGGTTGGACCAACGAAGCTTGCCAACGCGTTGGGCAAGAGGACGACTTGGACGAACCGTTAGAGCCGGAACCCGATCCAACATTGTCGGGTGACGCCGAAGGCGACGCCGCCGACGGTGGCGGTGGAGATCCTGTTGATCTCGCCGGCCACGGTGTGCTGCAAGATCAATACGTGTACGCATTTCAGGAGTACCCTGTCAAAACGCTTACGGCTGAAGAAAAGGCTCAGTACTTTGGTACGCCATCGTTGAACGGTGCGGAATTCACCGACGAAGACGAGAAGGGCATTTGCCGAGTTCCGGGGGCCTACCTCGGAAAATTCTTGGTGACGAAGTCCACTGCTGATCGTCTTACGGTGCAACCAGCCGGTCAGCTGACCAAAGGCCAAGTTGCTCAACTGAGTAAAGGTCCCAAGGGTTGGGTGCTGTTCGAGCAGTTGCCAACCGATGTCAGCGAACTGTTTGCTGGCGTTGAGGCCAAAGACTTGCCGAAACTGTTGCCGTTGAAGCGATTTTTGGATCGTGGCATTCGCGTACCCGAACCAGCGTATCGTGTCATGCTTGAGCAATACGGTGCTGATGGCAGCGACAACGACCGTCTCGTGGCAGCAGCCAACAATCCCCTGCGAGTTCTGCAGGACGTCGAATTCATCAAGGACGACAAGTCGATCATCGTTGACCTTGAAGTTGACGGTGACTTGCCTAACGACGATGAGCTGTTTACCGCCGACGGTCGAGCGAAGACAAAGAGTCTGATGCAAAATGGTCCCGCAAGCTTCAGTGTCGGTGATGTAGTCACAGTAGATGGTGGCTTAGCACGTGTGCTTATCAATAAGGGCGTAGCCAAGGCGGTCGGCAAGCCTCGTTACTCAAGACAACTCAAGGACTATCAGTACCTGCTGGATGCCTTTCAGCGTCAGTTCAGCGAAGTTGCTGCTGACAAAAACCTTGTCCAGGATCAGGTAAACGATTTGGATGCGTCTCTAGCCCGACTTCGTGAGCAACTGGATAAACATACGGAAGAGTTGCGATTGCTGGATGCTGATAACAAAGGATTCATTATCGAGTCCGATCAGCTTAAGAGCTTCAAGAAGATACTCGAGCAGCGACTGGCGATCTTGCGGGGCGAGGTTCAAACTCGTTCCTTTGCCTCTCGCTAGCGGTCTGTGCTGGCTGGTGGGTTTGAAAGCCGTGTTGTTCGCAGCTTGCCCACCTTGTGTAGTGTTGTGGGTAAGTAGCAGATCTGCGGCTGTTTCCCAGGGATTTCGGTGTTGCGGCGATACCGCTTCGTCATATAATCCCGCGGCTAAAAACCGTTCGAGGACTTCGTTCGTACAGTCTTCGTCGTAAAAATCTATTCCGTTGGCCGCAAGACGCATGGACGCGCACGTGAAGCTGCTGGCTCCCATCCTGATTCTGGTTTCTGCATCGTTCATCGCGGCGCAGGATTCTTCGTTTCCCACTGAACCGCAGGAAGCATCGGTTGAAGTGACGGAAGCACGCGAGGCATATCGCGTTGCTTCTCTAGCTCCCAGTGAAGCTTCGGCGAAAGAGTTCGAAGCCGCAAAGATCGTGGCGCGAGTCGGTGACCAAGTGGTGCTTGCTGGCGATCTGTTCGGGCAAATCAATCAGTTCCTGCATGAGCGACTGAAGGCAGTTCCCGAGGCGCAGCGTGCGTTGCTGACTCCTGAGGTGATCGCAGAACGCCGATGGGATCTGATGAAGCAGCTTCTGCCTCAAATGATTGATGGCAAGCTGATCTACCTCGACTTCTTGCGGTCGATTCCAGCGGAGCGACTGCCGGACATTCAGGACAGTCTCTATCAGGCATTTGATGAGCAGCGGTTGCCGCAATTAATTGAGAAAGCCAAGGTCAAGACGGCGGCCGATTTAGACAGCCTGCTCCGGTCGTTTGGAAGTTCGCTTGGGCAACAGCGTCGAACGTTTGCTGAGCAGTTGGCGGCGATGCAATGGCAAGAGCGAAACGCAGTTTCGAGCAAAGAAGTCTCGCATGATGACTTGGTGAAATACTACCAGGAGCATATCGACGAGTATCAACTGCGTGCAAAATGCCGCTGGGAGCAACTCTCGGCGCACGACAGCGAAACGATCACTCGAAGTGCCTCACGCAAGCTTATCGCAGAGATGGGCAATGAGGTATTTCGCGGGGCGTCGTTTGCGGCGGTTGCGAAAAAGAGTTCGCATGGATTCACTGCACAGGACGGTGGCAAGTTCGATTGGACCAATAAGGGCAGCCTTCGGTCGGAGCCGATCAACGAAGAGCTGTTCAGTTTGCCCGTTGGCTATCTGAGTAAGATCATTGAGGACGATATGGGGTGCCACATCGTTCGCGTGATCGAGCGACAGGAAGAATCGGTTGTGCCATTTGCCGAAGTGCAGGGCAGTATCCGGAAGAAGATTCGCGAAGAGCGTTCAAAGGCGGCGTTGAAGGACTACGTGGCGAGCCTGCGGGATGAATTCCCTGTGTGGACGATTTTTGACGATCAGCCTTAGGATGATGTGGCGTTCCACGGAGGATTGGGCTGCTCCATCTAAGCTGCCGGATCTCGGTGCTAATCCAAGGCTGCGAGAGTTCCTAAATTCAGTGTCATTGCAGCGTGATAGTGCGTGGATCAATTGCCACTGCGTGGGGTGGTCGCTACACTGACTCGAAGGCGGAATCAGCTGCTGGAAAGTCATTGCGGGAGAACGGTTTGGGGCCGAAAACCCCTGAATCTGTTCGCTCGCGACGCGTAAATTCGGAACTCTAAAAACTAAGTTGAAATATGTCCTCAGACGCGAATTCATCCGAGACCGCCAAGCTATCGATTCGTGACCAGGAACTGGACTTGCCGATTATTGTCGGCACTGAGGGTGAGACGGCGGTTCACGTCGGGCGGCTACGCGGGCAGACCGGCTGCATCACGCTTGACGAGGGCTACGTAAATACCGGGTCAACCACCAGCGGTATTACGTTCTTGAATGGTGAGGAGGGTGTCCTACGTTATCGAGGATATCCGATCGAAGATCTCGCGCAAAACTGTGACTTCATTGAGGTCAGCTATCTGCTGATTCATGGCGAGCTTCCCACGGAAGAGCAGCTGCATGAATTTAGAATGTCGATTCGCCGGCACACGATGCTGCACGAAGACATGAAGCAGTTCTATGACGGCTTTCCACGCGATGCGCACCCGATGGCGATCCTTAGCTCCGTGGTTGGTGCACTGTCGACGTTCTATCAAGATTCGCTAGACCCGCGTGATCCGGATCAGGTTGAAGTTTCGATTCATCGCCTGATCGCCAAGTTGCCAACGATCGCTGCCTACAGCTACAAGAAGTCTGTCGGTCAACCTTTTAACTATCCAAACAACGATCTGGCCTATACGGAGAACTTCCTGCAGATGATGTTCTCTGTGCCAAGCGAGGACTACAAGGTCGACCCAGACTTCGCTAAGGCGTTGAACATGCTGTTGATCGTGCACGCCGATCACGAACAAAACTGCAGTACGTCGACGGTTCGTATGGTTGGGTCCGCAAACGCCAATCTGTTTGCTTCAATCTCTGCGGGGATTTGTGCGTTGTGGGGACCGCTTCACGGTGGTGCTAACGAAGCTGTCGTGAGCATGCTGGAGATGATTATCGAAGACGATCAGGACGTCGAGAAGTACGTCAACATGTCGAAGGACAAAGACGATAGCTTCCGCCTGATGGGCTTTGGGCATCGCGTCTACAAGAATTACGACCCGCGAGCCAAGATTATCAAGGCGATGTGTGACAAGCTTCTGAAGAAGCTGAACATCGAAGATCCGCTCTTTGAGGTTGCCCAAAAGTTGGAAACCGTGGCACTCAATGACGAGTACTTTGTGAAGCGAAAGCTCTTCCCGAATGTTGATTTCTATTCTGGCGTGATTTACCGCGCGATAGGCATTCCGGTTCCCATGTTCACAGTGCTCTTCGCGATGGGACGCTTGCCTGGATGGATTGCTCACTGGTTGGAGATGCATAACTCGCCGGCCAAGCGAATCTGTCGTCCCCGACAGGTCTATACGGGACCAAATGTGCGAGACTTTGTGCCGCTTTCCGACCGAAAGCCTGGCTAGTCTGCTCGCTTGCATAAGTTGATCGTCCAACGCTTCACGCGGTTGGTGCAAATGCAGTCCTGTGCCGAGGGTCCACGCTGCCGATGCGATTCAGGGAATCAGGTTACGGTTCGCTGTGGGATTAGCGCTCTACAGTTCGTACAGCGTCTGATCGACTTTGGGCGGCAGTAGCTTCTTCTTAACTTCCTTGAGATTCAGCTTCTGCTTGCCGGATTTGCCGCCGAACAGCATTTCGTCGGCATCCAACGAGTCGCCCATCTCTTCCTCGATTTTGTCAGGGTCTTCTCCGGCCTCCATACGACGAATGGCTTCGTCCATACCGTCACCTAGCTTGAGCCCTGTCGAGTCATAGAGTTTCCGCATGAATTTGGCCATCGCCCGTGGATCTTCTTCATCCAGGCCGCCCGCCTCATTCTCCAAGGCCATCATGGCTTTTTCCATCGCCGATTCGTCGATGTCCGGGAACTCTTCGTCTCCGTCGTTTTCGCCACGTCCTTTGGATATGGCGAACATGGAGATTTGCTTCTCGAGTTTCTTGGTCCCGCAGTCTGGGCACTTTGGCTTCTTCTTTGTTTCGAAGCTCTCGGTGCGGAAACTGTAGATCGTATGGCACTCGGCACAGTAATACTCGTAGACGGGCATAGTCGAACCACCGAAAAAGACACTCGTAAACTGCCGCATATCATCATTAGATGGCGGAATTCTGGCAAGGCGAGATCCTGTTGTTCGAACACGCTAAAATAATGCCCCTGCGGCTGTTCACTGCATCCAGGTTGAGGTGTCCCATGGACCAGAGGAAGTTCGTCGTTCACAGCGTAATGTTCTTAGTTCTGTGTCTAGTCACCGGAGGGGTGTTGTTCTGGACTAGGGTGGAGCCGCCGGTCGTCGAATCGTTGTTGAAATTCGAGGACAGCAGTTGGGCGTCGAGGCAAGATCTAACGCGTGAGGAGGAAGTCCGGCTAAGGGCAACCTATGCGAGGCTTCTGACAAGCAACTTCGTGCTTGAAGCTGCGCTCCGAAATCCAGAAGTGAATCAATTGTCGGTTGTGAACAAGTTGGGGCGTCAACCGCTCGACAAGTTGGCCAGACTGATTGAGGTCGAAGATGACTCGACGAATCTAATTGCGGTTCGAATTCCGATTGGCTTTATGGCCAGCGACGAGGACGTTGAGGAGTGGCAAAAGGTTTTGGATAGCGTGCTGGAAACCTTTCTGCGAGAGGTCGTCAACAAGGAGCGATTAGAGAAGGTCGATCAGCTGGCTAGGCTCCGGAAGCGATACAGCACGCTCTATCAAGTAATTCAGAAAAAAGCGGACGAGATTTCAGGTTATGAAGCCACGCTGGGGATCAGTCCCAACAATGAGTGGATGGAAGACTACGTGCTGACGCGCGTCGACAGACTGGAAACAAGGCTGCTTGATCTGCAGTTGCAAATACTGGCGAAAACGCAAGATGATGATGCAGTTGCGAGCATTTCCATACTGCAAAACCAGGTTGCCGTTGTGAAGCAGACGCTCGACAACGAGATGGAAAAAATTAAAGGCTACGGAAGCGGCGGCGGAGATGGAGAGTTGGCATCTCGTCGGCAAGACCTTGAAGCACTCAAGAATGACTTTCAAATGGTACGCCAGGAAATGCAGGGGCTCGAAAACCTGATAGATGGACCGCCCCCGATATCCGTGATTCAACGAGCGATGTCCGATCGGCACAAGGGGACTCTTGCTGATATCGCCAATTCTCGCTAACCCGCTCTAGTGCCGAGAAATCATTGAAGCATTATCGCCTAGGAAAACGAGCGTGCAAAAAATCCAGTAAGACATCCCAGTCTTCCGGCGTGGCGAGCTTACTCCGAGACACAATCAAGTGGTTGTTTGATTCTTTCAGGAAGAGCAGCGCAACCCGTTGTGAGCTTAAGAAGCCATTGAACGTCGACCACGGTATCGCTGACTGTTGATCGTCGATCGTTGAGCGAATCCCGTCCGGTGCCAAGGTCGTCTCCGTGCGTGCGAACACACCTTTTTCCAGCTTGGCGTCGCGAATCAGCCGCAGGTAAAC
>CAYQMZ010000163.1:7443-11972 GCA_964418725.1 uncultured Pirellulaceae bacterium | reverse complement strand
TTCGGCAGCTTTAACCTCCTTGACCAAGGCTTCTTCGGCTTCCTTCTCGGCCAGCGTGACGGCGACTTGTCGTGCACGCTCCGCGGCTGCGAACTCTTCCGTGTCCTTGATCTTCTCTTGCTCTTCGACGACCGATCGCTCGACCGTCACTCGCTCGCGAATGACGTCTTGGATGGCTTTCTTTTCGACTTCAACGTTCTTGTCTTTGTCAATCTGAGCCAGCGTGACCAGTCGCTCGCGTTCGGTAGCTTCCAAGGCGCGGTCTTTTTCGACACGCTCGGATTCGACCGCCTCGGTGCGTGCTTTGGCTTTTTCAGCGACCAGAACCTGGCGAAGCTTGTTCTGTTCAGCAATTTGCACTTCCTCTTCCATGGAAATGCGAGCTTGCTCAGACTTCAGCTTCGCTTCAGCCGCGACAACCTGCGCCTCGGCAGATTCGCGGGCCTGGACTTCCCGTACCTCACGATCCTGCTTGGCTTCGGCCTCTTTCTGCTGACGCTCGAGTTCAAGAATTGCTTCCTTCGCTTCCACGTCCTGCTTGGTAATCACCTTTTCCTTTTCGCGACGGATATCGTTCGCCAGCATTTGCTGCTTAGCGGTCAGATCGGTGATCTTCTTGATGCCGTCTGCGTCGAGGATGTTGTCCGGGTTGAGTTTCTCAACCGGAGTTTGCTCCAAGTAGTCGATTGCCGCGTCGTCGAGCACGTAACCGTTTAGGTCGGTGCCGATAATGTTGAGGATCTCTTCCTTGAAGCGTTCCCGCGAGTTGTACAGGTCGACGAAATCGAACTGCTTACCAACGGTTTTCAATGCTTCCGAGAACTTCGCGTCGAATAACTCAACCAACGCCGTTTCTTTCGATGCACGTCCGCAGCCCAGCAGTTGAGCTACTTGCATCACGTCTTGCACGGTTTTGTTGACTCGCACGAAGAACACAACCTTGATGTCGGCGCGTATGTTGTCTTTACAGATCAAACCTTCCGAGCCATGACGATAAATCTCGATTCGCTTGACCGAGATATCCATGCGTTCGGCTTTGTGGATGACTGGATAAACCACCAGTCCCGAGAAGCTCACTTTCGTGCCTCCCCAGCCGTTGACGACTAAAGCCGTGCCTTGCTCGACTTTTTGGTAGAGCTTCATGATCATCGCACCCACGGCACACAGTGCGCCGATGACTACGAAGAAAATGACAACTCCGAAGACACCAAAGATTCCCATCTAGTTAACCTCCAAATCAAATGGAACCACGATGTATGTGCCTTTGTCCTCGACCTGTTCGAGGATAAGTGCCTCGTCGCCTTTCTGTAGCGGCCGACGATCGGTCTCGCTTGGGCAACGAACGTTGAGTGTGATAGGTGCGGCGTTATCCAGACGGATTTCGGCCTGGCCCGAATTCGCCGTTACGCGGCTTGTCGTGACATAGCACGTGCGACCAACGATCTTGGTTCGCTTTTCAATTCCTGCATTCGCCTTTTTGAAGACTGCCGCAGCCGGCGTCGTCATGACTTTTGTAAGAAGCAGACTGATGAAGAAGTCCGGGACGAACGAAAGGAGAGCGACGAATACGGTTAATGCTGGGTTGAAGTAGTAGCTGCTGAGGATGGATACGATCCACATCGAGCAGATGAACGCTGATAGGACCACCATCAGAGGAACGTCACCAAGATTGATGAACTTCAGCAGGGAAACGAACCAGCCAGCTCGACTGCCTGTTGCGTCCACCGCATCGCCGTCTGCGTCCAAGTCGCCATCGATATCTGCGTCAACGTCAGCGTCCATATCCACGTCGACATCGGCACTAACGTCGACGTCCATGTCGAGTTCCAGATCCACATCGACGTCAGCATCTAGATCGAGGTCGAGATCATCGAACAGATCCAGACCGATAAAGCCAACGGTAAACATCGTCCAGTACGCTATCACGCATCCCAAGAGAAGCGTGAAGATTAGATTAACCGGAGCAAAACACAGCTGAATGAATTCAAGCATGCGTGTCCGACCGTCCTTTCGAATGACTTTTGTAATGCTTCGGATGTTGCCTTTGTGCAACAAATGAAAGCATTTTCGACGGGCTTGGCGTACCCGTACGAAGTGTTGTTATGAATTCCTCACTTAGTTGCGCCCCAACTTGTCAGTATTTCGTTGGGCCAAATTGGGGATTGGGAAAAACCGGAATCAGAATTCTCGGATTGTTGATCCGTCGTGTTGGTCGTGCAGCTAGTGATGGCATCGTCTTTGTCCGAATTGGACTGTGCAATTGGCTGGTAGGCGTCTTGGAACAACGTTCGAGATTTCCATTTTTTTTGAAAGGTCTCGAACGCGAGTCCGTACCTGTACGAAAGCAGCCATCCTGGTTGCCGACGTTATGTGCGAAAGGAAAAGCGATGGATATGAAGAAACGTGTGAGCCGGTGGGGAATTGAGAGACTGGAATCGAAGCAACTGCTGACTGGTGCAGCGGGGATGCTGAATGCGGGCAGTGCAGTTTGGGCGGAGACTGGAGCACTTAGCGAGACGGTTGTGGAAATGGCCGCCTGCCAGATTCGTGGCAGCGGCTCTGAGGGAGTGCGAGGAAGTGCACTCGCGTCTGAGAAGCAAGCCTCAGTAGTGGCAGGTGAGCAGCCTCAACGTCTGCAAGACATCATCGCAATACTTGGAGTTCAATCGCCAGCGGCGACGGACGTTGATGCTGTGTTTGCGAAGCGATAGAAGACGCTCGGTCACTCATCGCGACTGATACCAAGCTGTCGAAGTAGCAGACCCAACGCCGCGGCGCCGGCGAACGTGACGACGTAGGTCGGCCACAACGGAGTCCAGCACGTGGCTGGTTCTGAGATCCCGCGAACCAGGATGGCTGTCGTGGCCACAAGAATCAGGCCACACGCCAAAGGGATTCGTTCGGTAGATATGAAATGACGAACGCAGGCGAGGATTGCCAAGGACATCCATGCTGCGAGGCCTAGTGCGAAGATCGCAACCAAGCTGTTCACACCGCCGTGGAGTCGAAGTTCGGTGAGTCCGCTTGGCGAGGCAACTTCAAAGCAAAGCCGAATCGCCACTGCCAGGGCTCCGACTAGCGACACAAAGAAGCCCGTTGCGTGGAAGATCAACGAAGGCGGCGCACCCTCCGAATCGTTGGGCGCGATGTAGGCAGGCGGTTGGTAGGGGTTCATTCGTCGGTGTTGCTGGATTACGTGGGCTTTTGCCCGTGGTCCTGTTGCTTGCCACTTTCAAAGAAGGCACGGACCGGGTTCCAGTGCTGACGCGGCTTTCTTGCACGGTATGGCAGCACAAAATCCTCGATCAGCGACACAACTAGACACATGACCAGTGCCACAAGTGCTGCGAATAAAAGCAGTTTCGTCATCCGAAGCGGTACCCTGGGAACGCAAATGTACTCTGCGCGAAATCTAGCTTGCCCACGTTAGTGAATCGGTGAATGGGCCCATCGGTCGGGTGAGAAAAGGCAACTATCAGGCGGAACTGACGGTATATTCTGCCTTTGCGGGGTGTTTTGGGAGGAAAGTACCGATCTGGCTTTTCCCGAAAAGTCCTCATTTTCGGGTTTGCGCGGCACGTAAAAACTCGGGAAACGCGTCCGATTTGGTTCTCGCTTGCGTACTGAGTGTACGGTGGTCGTCACGCCATTCCGATTGGCTATGAGACATCGCTTCGTTCGACATATGATTCAATAAGCTGAGTGCAAAGCTTCGTAGGCTGTCGCAAGGTTCCGAATTGATAGTTTCATTCTTTCTGCGTTGTTTTTCCGTTGCTGCCATATTCATCTGGCTTGCTCTGCCTCTGAATGCGCAGAATCCGCAAGCAATGGCAAAGCCTGAGGAGTTAGGGTTGCTGTTACCTCGGGGGCGGACGCCAATCGAGGTCGAAGATCGGAACGTATTGGTCGATCCAAGCCTGCTGGGAGTATCGAGTGGCAAACGATCCAGTGATGCGGAAAACGATGGCGAGGGAGGGAAGTCTGGCAAACCTATTGTCGCAAAGGTCTACGTCGAGATCGGAAATCGGTATGTCGTCATTATGCCCGATGGTTCATTGCGATCGGTCTTGAAGCGGGACGTGACTGTGACGGAACGCCCGTTCGAGCCGTTCACAAAGACCGAGTTGGCTGCGTTTTTGAAGAAGCAGTTTCGTGGATTCAAAACTCGAATTACGCGTCGTTACATTTGTGTTTACAACACATCAGATCGATTCTGTGAGAGCAACACAACGATCTTGGAGTCGATGTACCCTGCGCTGAAGGCGATCTTTAAGCGGCAGAAGTTTGACGTCGACGATCCAGAGACTCCGTTGATCGTTGTGATGTTCAAGAACAAGGCGGAGTTTCAACGTTATCGGCAAATGCCCGATTCCCTGCTGGCGTACTACAACGGCGTAAATAACCGAGTCTTTCTTTACCAGTGGTCCGATGCCGCGTTCGATGCGCCGCAGATTGCGATGCGGCAGGCTACCTCGACGATTGCCCACGAAGGCGTTCATCAGATACTTCACAACATCGGCGTGCAAAAG
>CAYQMZ010000163.1:605-7433 GCA_964418725.1 uncultured Pirellulaceae bacterium | reverse complement strand
TTATCCGACTGGCCGATCTGGATTAGCGAAGGATTGGCGGAGTACTTTGCGCCGACGACGACCGGGCATCGCTCCAAATGGAAGGGAGTCGGCAAACCAAACGACTTGCGGATGCGAGAGCTGTTCCGCTACCTGAAGGGAATCGAGGGACTGGGCAGCGGCAATCTTGTGCAACATATCCTGACGACTGATCAGCTGAGTTCTGCGGAGTACGCGGTCGCCTGGGCGCTCACACACTATTTGGTGACACGAAAGAAAGACGATCTGTTCGACTACCTTCGGGAGGTCTCCGAGTCAGGGCCATTGGTTCAGGGCACTGATGCGTTGGCCTTGTTCAAAAAGCACCTGGGAACGAATCTGGCAGGTGCGGAACGAAACATGATCAAGCACATCCGCGGCCTGCCTTACAGCGATCCAGTGAAGAATCAGCCGTACTTTGTGGTTGCTGCGATCAGCGGTAAGAAGAAGTACGCTACCGTGACGCCTTCGATGGATCACGCCAAAACGCGACGCGACCTATTGATGAAGATGAACGTGGCGGACCGACCACGAGCACAATTTCCGCCCATTCGCCGGTTTCCGAATCAGGCGGTTGCGAATCAGGCAATGACGCTGTTTATGCGTTCAAAGTGAGCTTAACGCCGCTTTCTTCAAGTCGTCTGTTTGAGCGTTGGCTGCCCGCACTTGAATCAGAAAACCTTGGAGTAGATCGGGAGGTGTCGGTAGTATACCTCTAGCATGTAGGTGCAGAGGCAAGTCATATACAGCCGCCCGCCTCCTTGGCCCCAGGGATCACCCTGCGGCGACCAACTCCCCTGCTCTGCCCCGCTTTTGACTTGTTTCGCGGGAATCAACTTCGACATGACATCGTTCCACTCGAACCAAACGTCGCCTTCCATGTGGTGCATGACCTGCGTCGCGTAGTACCAGTAGTAGGTGTTGGTGTCGTCCCAGTCGATCGGATGCCCGGCCAAGTAGTCTACGCCTTCCGCCAAACGTGGATCGTCGCGAGGCCAGCCCATGTACTGTCGGCACAAGAGCCCTTCGGCAGTCAGTGCCGGCTTACTGTTGTAGCCTGGCATGTACGCGTAGTACGAACCTTCGTCGGTTACGGAATCCAAGAACTTCGCGACCTTGTCGAACACATCACTTGGAACATCAAGACCCGCCATGCGCGCACTTTGTAACGCCATGACGAACCAGCCAGTGACGGACATGTCGCTGTCACGGCCAGGATCATACTTCCAGCCGCCGTCCGGATGAGCACCATCCTCGTCCTGAATGTCGCAGGCATAGTTCACTGCCAATTGAGCGGGACGCCGAAACTTCTCATCCTTGGTCATGCCGTACAGTTCGCAAATGGCGATCGTGGCTTGGGCTTGGCTGTAGAGTTTGTGGTGTGGATGATTCAGGCGAGCTTTCTTCCAGAACGCGCCGTCGTTGTCTTGCCACTCCAGCATCTTTTTCCAACCACGTTGCATCAACCGCCGGTAGTCGACCTCGCGTTTGTTGCCACCGGTGTCGGTTAGCATCACGCGTGTGGCTGACGGTGTGAAGCCTGCGCCTTGAAACGCGAGTAATGCCATCGACGTCGCTGCGAGGTCATTGCGTGTAACGGAAGCATCCTTGTAGTTGCCGTCCAATCGCCATGAGCCATCGCGTTGCTGCTGTTTCTCCAGCCACTTCAAGGCAGCGAAAACGGCCTGCTCCGTGACTTTGCTGCCACCGTACGCAAGCAACAGCGTTTCTTTCATGCCCTGTTCTCGACCGCTTAGCGAGAGCCCAATGCTTGGGGCTTCGAAGGTCGATGAAGCAATTAGCTGACTTGGCATTTCCGGGGCAGTCGTGTGAGGACTTGCCAGTGGATCCTCGGCAATGGTGATGTCCTCAGGAGTGATGAGAGACTGGTCATCCATCTGTGCGTCGGATATCTCAAACGTCTCGTGCTCCATCTGTTCGCCGAAAGAGTCCGAAAACGTCGCTTCCAAACTGATCGCAGGAATGATCGCTTGCGAAATGGCTATGAGGCCAAGGACCAAAATCAAAACCATGTGGACGACCAGACTGATCAGCCACGGTGGCGAAGCCTCGACGATCGCTTCGGCCAACTGGTCATCGTCTTCGTCGCCTTCATCAATCAGAATGCTTGCGTCCGGGGTGCTCGGAGCAGCCATTTGTGCCGTTGCCACACTGCCGAATTGTTCGGCTTCCACTTCTTGCAAATTGGGTTGTTCAGCTGTCTCGCTGCCCGGGATCCAGGCCGGGATGAATGCGGTGGGCGCATTTAGGTTCGGTTTGCCGGAACGTCCGTTCGTCGTTGGTTGGCTGCGTGGTAAAGCAGCGTTATCGTCCGAAAGACTCAGACTGGTTGTGTCGGGGCCGCGAGTGCCCGATGGAATCGGCTGTGACTGTGGCGGATCGGCCATAGATTGGCTGCCTTCTACGCACTAATGATGGGCAGCGAGAACACGCGTCCCAGGTACTTTAACTTTAACGCTCGGCGTGTGACTCAGCAAGAAAAGTTGCCATATTCCCGATGTTTGTGCCGCATGAGCGTCACGTTGTAGGCCTCCTGCGTTGGATCGCAGCAAGTAAAGAAACGCTTCTTAGCGCAGCCATTCGCCAAACAAAATGCGTGGACGCTAAAGTATCGCCCTTAACATTCCTTCCGCTTTGTGCCACGTCTCTTCATGTTCGGCAACGGGATCCGAGTCGGCCACAATTCCGCCACCGACGGGAAACTGCCACCAGCCGTTACTGGCGGTGATTGTTCGAATCAAGATATTCATGTCCAAACTGCCATCGAATCCGATGTACCCCAGGCAGCCGCAGTAGGCACCGCGCGCGGTTGGTTCCAACTCGGCAATGATCTCCATCGCACGCACTTTGGGGGCACCTGTGATGGAACCACCGGGAAACGTCGCACGAATTAGGTCGATAGCCGATTGGTTCGCTGCCAGCTGGCCCTCGACGACCGAAACAAGGTGCTGCACGTACTGATATGTCTCCAGGCCGCAAAGTTGCGAGACAATCACTGAATCGTCGATGCAAACCCTCGACAGATCATTGCGCATCAGGTCGACAATCATGACGTTTTCCGAAATGTCCTTGTCGCTTGCGCGAAGTTCTGCACCCGTGAAGAGGTCTGCTTCGGGGATCGAGACTCGTTGACGTGTACCCTTAATGGGTCTGGCTTCGACGTGGCCGTTCCGGAGTTGCAGGAATCTCTCCGGCGACGCACTGATGATTTGTTGCTGGCCTAGATCGAAGTAGCCGGCGAATGGAGCGGCATTCCGTTCGCGAAGTCGTAAGTACAAGGAGATGGAGTCGCACGATTGTCGTGCGAGTAATCGCTGGGCGAGATTTACTTGAAAGGCGTCACCGGCATGGATGTAGTCGACAACACGTTGTACTGTTTTGGGGTAGGTGGATGCATCGAAGTTGCTGAATACGTTGCTGTAACGCGTGGGGAAATGCGGAGCCAGATCTTCGATCGCAATTGACGTGGATGCCGAATTGTCAGAGTCGCCGGTCTTCGTGCTCGTCACTTTTGGAGACTCTGCATTCCTCAGCCACTCTAAGAATTGATCGGCGCGTGATCGGGCTCTCTTCGCCCGTCGATCCGGATCGGTTTCCGGAAAGCCTTGAGAGATAAGCCAACTCTGGTTCGTCTGGTGGTCAAAGGCGACGACGACGTCAAAGAGCCCAACACGCATCGCAGGCACGGCGAACTCGTCATGTCGGGGTGACGGAATCGACTCGAATGACCGCGCCAGATCATAACTCCATAGCCCCATCGCCCCGCCCTGGAACGGCGGTAGCCCTTCGACGGCAACGTTGCTCATGGACTGGAGCAACTGTTCGAGTTCGCGGACGCCTTGAGGACCGCCGACGGTTGCAAATGGATCGCAGCTTAAGAAGGAATAGCGGCCAAGACGCGGTAGTGGTCGGGCGCTATCCAGGAATACGCAGGAAGGCTTCGTCGCCAGCCTCACGAAGGCACCAACGGGTTCGATAGTTCCCGTTAGTTCGACGACGTGAGGCTGAAATGCTGTGGACAATTTTGTGACGAGATGGGGCCGAAAAGTCAGTTCGAGTTACTTTAGATCGAACCGGATGTTTCCATACATGGCGTCATCCGGGACGTCATTGTTGGCTTCGAATCCAAGTGTCGTTTCCTCGTTGTATTTGGTCGGAATCAACTCTTTGCCGTTGTCTTTTTCCTTCGTGATACGGACGCGGTAAAAGCCAAGGTAGATACCAGCGATGGAGTCAGCCGCCTCGCGGGTAATAAAGGCCTCGCCACGTTCATCGGTGACACCTGAGCAAGGGTGAAACGACGGTCCAAGGAAAGACTCTGGTTCAAAGACGACCGTCGCGCCTTCTAGCGGACGTCGTTTGTACGTAACTTTGCATGTGCCGTTGATGACCCAGCTAGTCGACGTCTGGTAGTAGACGATACGGTCCTCGATTTCCGTGGCCGTTACTTCGCCGTCGCCGTCAGAATCGATCTTTGGGAATGCCGCCAGTAGTCCTGGAGCAGCTTCGGCTTCGTCCTCACTGATAGAACCGTTGCCGTCTTCGTCGTATTCTTCGATCGCTTTGGCACCAGACTCAGCCGGAGACAACTGAGGCTTGGACGGGGCTCTGCTTGTGCAGCCCGCACCAATCAAGAATGCCAATTGCATCGCAACCAAAAGCAGCGTTCGTGTTAGTCGCATCACGCGTCCCTGTTATCCGGTGGTCCGTACTGGATGGTGTGAAAGCAAGAAGCCGCCGCTGAATTGAGCGGCGGCTTGGATTATGGCGTCGGCGATTACGGCCGAGCGTTGGCTGTCCGATCTGTCGCGAAATTAACCGCCGGATTGAACAGCTTCTTCCCCGTTTCGCGACCCATAGGATGCGTACAATACAGAATCGGTATCGAAGCCAATGGTGGCAACGTGGCCGTCAACAAACACCGCGTTGAATCCGCTTTGATGAGCACTACCAAATTCCTGGCGGCAACCACCAACACCCGGAGTGTCACGAAGAGGCTTTCGCACGTTCCAGCCTAGGAACGTTGGCTCGGCAGCAACGGCGGAAGACGTCAGGCGAGGGAACCAGCGGTTAACGTCCCAGTCGTAACCCTGACTATTTGAGTTGTTGTCGACGCAAGATGCTCCCGTGGCGTATTCCAGCGGGTTCATGTATTTCTCGGCGATCAGGACCGTCTTGCTGGTCCCGTCGACGATTTGTCCAACTCGAACTTCTGTCAGGCGTCCCGTCATTCCGTCGAAGTCATCAGGCATCTCTGGAATGTCGCAGCTGTTACTTTCTAAGCAAGCTGCGTTGCCCCAGTGACCCAAAGCGTGAGCACCCGTGCCGCTATTCATCGCATAGTCAGTTTTGTTTTCGACTTTGGGCTGAGCCGCATTGACTGACGACTCAGTCACTGGGTAGCCACGCGCCTCGCGACGAGATGGGCAATGGAGCCCAGGGATAATGGCTGATCGCTGCAACGCCAACGCTTGGTACTTCGCGCCACCAGGGCCGCGGCCCGTTAGGCCCTTTCCGATGCCGTGGACGTCCTGCTGTTCCATGTATGGGTAAGTGTTGTAGATCCATCCACCCGGTTGGCTTTTTCCAAAACCGTTGTCCGGATCTCCAGTCCAGCGGAAGCCCCATCCACTCGACTGGAATGATTCAATTGCTGACTCATGGTTCAGCGATGCCAAGCCAAGTTGCTTGAGGTTGTTGATGCACTGCGTCCGCCGCGCTGCCTCACGGGCTGCCTGTACTGCGGGCAAGAGCAGAGTTACCAGCATTGCGATGATTGCGATGACAACCAGCAACTCAACGAGCGTGAAACCGCGACGCTTCGAAGGTTGAGTCATACGAATCTCCTTACTATTAGGTGGGACGAATAGGAGCCTTGCTGGACAGATCATAGACGGTAGTCGTTTCGATCGCAATTTCTGTTGCCGTACAGTGGCATTTTCTTTCTAACGGGACGGCCGTGCGACCAACACGACGAAACAAGACCGGCTGCGGAATGCTGCAATGGATTGCTTGTAACAGCGTAAGAATGGTTGATAGGCGCCGAAACGCACGGTCTGTGGAACAGCAAATTGCGAGGCAATTGTTCGATTTTGTCTCAAAACTGCCGACCGGCGACCGTTACGTACTAAAGTGAAAGCTCGAATCACAGAAATGTGTCTTCGGTTGAAGGCCTTATCTGCATGCCAATTGGTTTACACAAAATGGCGAAGATGAGAATCAGCCGGCAATCGCCCGAAGTTAAATGTCATCACGATTCACGTAGCGTCGATTCCATGTGATGTGACGCGGCGGCTGATCTGGAACTACTGCACCGAAAGCGACAGAAACACCGCTGACGTCGCGCCTTCCTGCAGCAAAACGTGGATACGCGTTCGTGGGAACCAGCGACCCAAGTCAGGATTTGGCTTCGGCATCCAACTGTATAAGGACCCGGCCGGCTTCAACTTTGGTGGGCAGCGAAGGGTGACGAACCCCGGGGCTAAGTTGGCTCTGCCCGTCGCGAACATCAAACTGCCAACCGTGCCACGGACACGTCACGATGCAGCCGTCCAGTTGGCCTTTTCCAAGCGGACCGCCTTGGTGTGGGCATACACCGTCCAGCGCATGGAATTGACCGTCCACGTTGTAGAGTGCCACCATCCGGTCAGCGGCGACCAGTTCCGACGAAGAGCCTGGAGGAAACTCGTCCTCTGCGCCCACATCAATCCAACTCATAGAATCTAGGCCGTTTTGCGTCGAGGTTCAGTGTCAGCGGCCACTTGAAGCGCGCCTTCTCAAGACGCTTCA
>CAYQMZ010000163.1:0-595 GCA_964418725.1 uncultured Pirellulaceae bacterium | reverse complement strand
CCGTTTTGCGTCGAGGTTCTGTGTCAGCGGACAGTTTGCGTTTTTCATGTCGGGCCAAGATTCTAGCCGGTGGCTGCTTCCAACGTCGGTGTAACCACCAGTACTGTTCCGGGGCCGTGCAAATTGCTTCCTCTAGTAACTGGCTATACCACTGAGACAATTCTTCGACGTCGCGCGGCCCGTCTCGCTCGGGATCGTACACGCCCAGCACACCGACTTCGAATTGCATTGGCTTGTCGTCAACTCGTTTGGAGTAACCGAAAACCATTGGTGCTCCCTGAGTGAGTGAGAACAAGGCAACGGATTTGTGGCACGAGGCCAGACGGCCAAAGAACTCAATCCAGCACCCCTTTGGCCCGGCGGATTGATCGCCTAGCAGCATGAGCGTGCCGCCCGTGGTGAGCACTTGGTCAACTTGAAACGAGCTGCCTTTCTTTGGCAGCATGTATTGCCCGGTCGCCTCACGAAACCGTTTCATGAACCGATCGAGATATGGGTTGTCGAGCGTCCTGGCCACGGTGTACGTCGGAAAGCCTATCAACGCGGAAATCAGGCCGCCGACTTCGAAGTTGCCAAAGTGTCCGGACACGACCAC
>CAYQMZ010000162.1:0-12006 GCA_964418725.1 uncultured Pirellulaceae bacterium | reverse complement strand
GTTGAGCGACGTCGCATTGGCCACTTCTCGGACTGTTCCAACTAGCTCCCGCGTCGGGTCCGAGGCCATCGTGAATCGAACTTCTAAAGGTTGGTCTTCTGACTTCAATGCGTCAAAGAGATGCCCCACTTTGCGATCCGGAAGATCAAGCTGAAGCTCCCAAGAGCCGCTGGTGTCGGCGATTTCGATCAGCAAACTGCCTTGTTGAATTGGCCGATTCTTCAACAGATTTTCAATGTCCCAAGTGAGCACCTGCCCTGAAACGGGGGCCACAACGTTCAATTGCTCTCGTTTGGTTTGCAGCGTTTTCAACCTGCGTTTCAAACTGGCAATTTGTGTTTGCAATTCGCGCTGATTGACTTGCGAAGAACTCGATTCGTCGCGATTGCGTGCGTTGATGCGGATGGACCGACTTCCCGTAAGTCGTTCTTGCAGCGAGCTGAGTTCGCCTTGAACCTGCTCGATTTCGATATCGAGGTCCTCGTTTTCGAGCTTCAGCAGCAAGTCGCCTGCCTCAACTTGGGCACCCTGAGAAACGTGGATCGAAGTCACTTTCCCGGACTGTTCCGCGAATACATTCTGCCACCGAACCGGAACTAATTCTCCCTCGCAGGCGAGATCGAAGTTGGCTGGGACGAAGAGCATCGCCAACGCAAGTGCCGCCGCCGCAATCGTGGCCCACATCCACTTACCAAGATTTCTACTTTGTGTGACAACCTTGGATTTTCCGATGATATTCCACATCGGATACAAGAAGATGCCGTTCACCTCATGGGCATTGCGCAACGCATTGCCGGCATGACGCGTTAGTGCCTCAATTTGCGGCGCGACGGTGGATTGGTCCCACTGATTGTTTGCTTGTTCGATGACGATCCCTCCAATGATGTTGGGCTTCGTCTTTTTGTCGGTTGGGTCCACCTGCTCTTGATTCTGCCGGTCGAAAATCGGAATGATCGCAAGACTACGAATCAAGGATTCCTGGATGTAATTGTGAAGAGGCGTTTCGATTTGCGGCGGGATGTCCGAATCAGTACCTAGAGGAAACCAGAAGTTTCGCCCAGTCGCTAAGACAACGTCCGCCAGCTTTTGCAGCAGTTTGACGGTATTGCTGCGACGATTCACGCTAGGTTGGCCGCTAATGGCCGTGACTTGGAACTTGTTGCCCACCTTCTTAAAGACTGTCACACGGTCGCAGTCCAATACACGTCGTGTTTCGTTCGCGACATGACCGGCCGCCTCACGAAAGTCCAGCGATTGATGAATGTTGGCAACGTAGCTATCCAGATCTTGGCTGCCGAGCGTAGTAATTCCAGCAATCGAGCCTGAAGGGGTACTAAGCTGCACCGGGTCAAATCGTCGTTTCGCGGAACCACTTGGGGCGTCGCGCTCGAGACGACAACACATCACGAGAGCCTTTTGGATTCGGCGGTTTTCTTCCGTCGAATTCTCTGCTGGTAAGATGAACTCAACAATTGCCGTATCGTCGTCGCGACGGATTGGACTTAGCAAGACCGTGGGTGACGAATCTCCTTCCTTCGGAGGCGGAGATGCCATTGTGGCCGCGCCTTTTTCGTAGGTCTCTCGCAGCAATGCCTCGTGACGTTGGCTTGAGAATGGCAATTTGACCATCGCATCCGGATCACGCATCACTTGGTACATTGGCTTGTACGGGTCAGTGCTGCAATCCCAAGCCAACCCCAACTCGACGCTCGCGTAGCTTGAGAATAGCTCGACGAACCGACGGAAGAAGTCTTGAGGTGCCAAGTCTTGCTGAACGAGGTCACGGAATTGCCGCATCTCTGTGTCGATCATGATTCGTGTTTCGCCTGACGATTCCGTGGAATGGAGTTTGCGACGTTTTCTTTCAGCTGTTCCCGCAAACGACGAGCCAACCGAAAACATGTGGAAAACAACCAAACAAAGACTCGTTGCTGCGGTCCGAACTGAGGCCAAGCGTTACAAATCGCTCTCTGATGTTGATTTAAGACAACAGAGTTTGCAGCTGAAGTACCATGCGATGCGCAACAATCTAGCCGGCAACTTGGCTGATGCGTTTGGATTGGTCACCGAAGCCGTCCGCCGACACCGCGGTCTTACTTATTTCGACACCCAGATCCACGGCGGCATCGTCATGGCCCAGGGCGGTATCGCCGAGATGAAGACCGGTGAAGGCAAAACGATCACCGCCGTCCTTCCAGCGTTCTATTATGGGCTTTCGGGGTTGGGTTGCCACGTGGTTACGGTCAATGACTACTTGGCCAAGCGTGACTATGAATCGTTGCGGCCTGTCTACGAAGCACTGGGTCTGTCGATCGGTGTCATCCTTCGAGAGCAATCGCCCGAAGAGCGGATCCGCAATTACCGTTGCGACGTTACGTATGGGACTGCCAAAGAATTCGGATTTGATTTTCTCCGTGATCGGATGAAATTGTCCGCCGGGCAACGCGAAGCCGAAATGACGCAACGTCCGTTGAATTCGGTGGTGATCGACGAGGTCGACAGCGTCCTGCTGGACGAAGCGCGAACGCCACTCATCATCGGGACGTTTGACCAGCGTGAGGCGGAACAAGCGGCGGACCGTTACTACTGGGCGGCTCAGGCGGCCGATCAATTTCAAGAAGGCGTGGACTACTACTTCGACGAAGATCGAAACCAAGTCGAGTTGTTGCCGACTGGCTTTCAAAAGATGGGAGAGCTGCCGCAAGTGGTCGCAACGCGGGCTGTCAGCAACCTAGAGCTAAAGGAGCACATAGAACGAGCGATCAGCGTGCGGCGGAACTACCATTTGGACAAGAACTACGCAATCGCTGCCGAAAAGGTCGTCATCATCGACGAGTTCACCGGTCGCCCTGCGGAAGGACGTCAGTGGCAGGGAGGGATTCATCAGAGTATTGAAGCGAAAGAGGGGCTAGAGGTTTCGCCAAAGACGGAATCGGCCGCGTCAGTTACCGTACAGCACTACTTTCGCCTCTATCCGCAACGCTGTGGCATGACTGGTACAGGTATGCCGGCGCGGCGAGAGTTTCAGAAGACTTATGGCATGAAGGTGCAAGCGATTCCGACCAACAAACCCGTGGTTCGCCGACACCTTGAGCCACGAATTGTTTCGGATCGCAAACTGAAGTTTGAGGCCATCGTTGCGGAAACACAGCAAATGATCGACGCCGGGCGTGCAGTACTGATTGGCACACGCAGCGTAGAAACGTCTGAGCAGATTTCGAAGCTGCTGGAGGATGCCCGAGTGGAGCACAATGTGTTGAATGCCCGACATTTGGAACGCGAGGCAGAGATTGTTTCTCAGGCCGGGCAGCCTGCTGCGGTAACCGTCGCGACAAACATGGCCGGGCGTGGTACCGACATCTTGTTGCATGAAGACGTTCGAGCGGCTGGTGGGCTGCACGTTTTGCTTTCCGAAATCCATGAGAGTTCGCGTATCGATCTGCAGCTGATCGGGCGAAGCTCAAGGCAAGGCGACCCCGGTAGCTACCGGATTTTTGTTTCGATGGATGACGAAATCCTGAAGCTGGGATATGGCGAAGCTGCGGCTGCCAAGCTTGCAGCGAAATACCAGGGCGTGACTAGAACGCTGCCATCCGCACTGTTTCGACAATTCACCACCGCTCAGCGCCGCGCCGAGCGAAAGCACCTAGTCGATCGGATGGCGTTGTTGCGTCGCGAAAAGGACTTGCTGGATCGGATGTACGAAACAGGCCAAGACCTGTACTTGGACATGATCCGTTAGCGTGGCCGCCACGCGCTTGGTTGCGACTGCCTGTTCAGTCGATCTGCAGACGTTTTCGCGCCATCTCGCAGTATTCGGCAGATTGATCGATACCAATGAACTTGCGATCTAGTCGTTGAGCGACAATGCCCGTTGTCCCGCTTCCAAAGAACGGGTCAAGGACGATCCCACCCGGTGCCGAGCCGGCTTTGATGCAGTTCTCTACCAGTGTTTCGGGAAATACTGCAAAGTGTGCATCGCGGAATTTGGATAGTGAGATAGACCAAACTGTTCGCTTGTTGCGGCCTTTCGGATGAAAGGCTTGATCCCAGCGTGCATCATGCAGGTTGGAGTCGCCGCCGTTCTTACCCTGCTCAGGTGTGCTGCCGTTCTTGAAAAAATGATTGCGACCGCCTTTCATGCGGCTGTTTTCAGAGAACGTGACATGCGGTTCACGAATGGCGTCGACATCGTAAAAGTACTTCTTCGACTTCGAAAAGAGAAAGACGTACTCGTGGTCCGTGGTGGGACGGGTCTTTACGGAAGACGGCATCGCGTTAGGTTTGTGCCAAATGATGTCGCTGCGAAGAATCCATCCATCGTCTTGCAACGCCAGGGCCACACGCCATGGCATCCCAAGTTGTTCGCCGTCTTTGTACTTGTCACCCAAGTTGAGCCACAGTGTGCCATTGTCTTTCAAGACTCGTCGAGCTTCGCGAAAAATCCTGACCAGCCGCGCCGTGTATTCCGCGGGAGTTGACTCACGACCTACTTCTTCATCGGAAGAATAGTTTCGTTGCTGAAAGTACGGCGGGCTTGTCACGATCATATCGACAAGCTGTTCCGGTAGGCCGGCCAAGACGACCTCGCAGTCCCCGTGCAACACTTTGTCTTCTTTTGACGATTGGCTGAATAAGCGAGCCTGTCGTTGCTTTGCGTCGGAATGAGACTTCGTCGACATTTGAATCCGTTCCTGTTACGTCTGTGCGGCGATTCTCAAGCGAATGGGGCCGGTCGCTTGAAGTGGGTCCACAACCTTTCCACGCTGCAAGACTTCCAGTTGACCCACTTGGACCAAGCGGCTCGCTACAAGTCTGACGACTTCCATGTGTGTCCGCCAGTCGTCAGGAAAAACTTTCCTCGCAACTTCGCTGGGTCACAAAGTTTTGTCGCGGCCACGCATCCTGGCAAGCTCCAGAATTGCGTCGGCAATTGCTTGATCTGAATTTTCCAAGTTGCTGATGCCCGTCATAGCCGACTACGTGCCATCTACATTTTGTCGATGACTTGGATACCCAGTAGCGATAGTCCACACTTCATCGTTCTGGCCACAAGGTCGCAAAGCAGTAAACGGCTGTCGCGTTTCTCACCCTCTGACTTCAAAACTGGGCACGCCGCGTAGAACTCGGAGAAGTTTTTCGACAACTGAAACAGATAGTTGCACAGCATGTTTGGGCGATAGTCGACGATTGTCTCTTCTAAGGATTCATGGAATCGAAGCAACTGAATCGCCAAGTTGCGCTCCTGTGTTTCCCCTAGTAGGATCTTGGCATCGCTGCTTCGCAATTCGTCAGCGTCGACTCCGCCCTTCGCAAAGATCGCTTGTATCCGAGCGTAAGAGTATTGCAGATAGGTCGCCGTATTGCCTTGCATCGCCACCATTTTGTCGTAGCTAAACACATAATCACTGGTTCGATTCTGTGACAGATCTGCATATTTGATCGCCGCGTGACCGACGACGTGCGCGATGTGCTGACGTTGAGCTTCATCGAGTTCTGCTCCGCTCTTTTTGGCGTCGTCATTTTCGCTAACGACCTTGTGAGCTCGTTCGACGGCTTCATCTAACAGACTGTCAAGCGATATGAGAACGCCGGAGCGTGTCTTCAGAGGTTTTCCGTCTTCGCCCAATACGGTACCGAAGCTGACATGAGACAGTTCGACGTCATCAAAACCCCACTGCTTGGCTGTCGCGAACAGCTTCTCGAAGTGATCTCCTTGACGGAAATCAACAACGTACAGAATCGCATCGGGCTTCCACTGATTCATGCGATAGTCGATGGTCGCCAGATCCGTTGTCGCATACAGGAAGGCACCGTCTTTCTTCTGGATGATCATTGGCGCGTCGAAGCCATCCAAAAAGACACACATGGCTCCTTCACTTTCCTTCGCCATGCCTTTCGACTTCAATTGGTCGACGACGTTTGCGAGCTGTTCGTGATAGAAGCTCTCACCCAACTCTTGGTCGAACGAGACGTCCAGCCTCTTATAGATGCGGTCGATTTCATCGCGGCACCTTGGCAGAAAGTCCTCCCATAGTTGTCGGTTTTCCGGATCGCCCGCGTGCAGCTTGGCAGTTTCCTGCAGGACGGCTTGGCTAATGCCTGTGTGACGATCTGCCTTCGCCTTTGCGTCGGCATCACCTTCGGTTGCTGCGATTTTTTGCTGCAGCGTTTCCAATGCTTCCCGTTGCTTCTTTAGGTCGTCGCGAAGCTTGCCTAACTGTTTGCGCGCCTTCTTGTCGGCTTTCGCATCACCCGTCGGTTCCGCCTTTTCTGCCGCTGCTAGGTTCTCTTCAATCGTCGATATGATCTGCTGTTGCTTGGGAAGCTTGGCCACGGCATCGTGATAGTCCATCAATGCTCGGACTTCACGATAGACTCGCCCCAACTCTTGGACGGGAGTTTTGGCATACGCCGCTTCATCAACGAAGTTGCGGTAGCCATAAATGATCATGCCAAATTGCGTCCCCCAATCACCCAGGTGATTGTCAGACGTCACGTTATGGCCAAGGAATCGCAGGGTACGACACAACGCATCGCCGATTACAGTCGAACGGATATGTCCCACGTGCATTGGCTTGGCAACGTTGGGAGACGAAAAGTCAACGATGTAGGTGCGCGGGTTGGACGCGGCCTGTACGCCCAGTCGGTCATCTGATCGAACTGCTTCGACCTGTTGGGTGAGCCACTCGTCTTTCAAACGCAGATTGATAAAGCCTGGGCCTGCAACCTCAAGATTGTCGCAAACGTCGGACAAATCTACAGCTTCGACAAGAGCCGTGGCGACATCGCGCGGTGGCTTCTTCAGTTTCTTACCCAGCGGCATCGCACAGTTGGCTTGATAGTCTCCGTGCCGAGGGTCGTGAGCCTGCGTGATCATGCCGACCAATGCTGCAATGTCAACGTCTGCGTTGTCACCGGTTTGTTGTTCTAGGGCGGATCGGAATCGATCCTTCAAAGTGGCGAGCAAGTTCATAAGGTTCCAATTTCACGCAGACAGATTTTCAGCGTGGCACTGTTTTCAGCTTGGTATTGTCAGGCAAAACGACAGGAGCAATAGCATACGACGTTCGGCCAATTCCGTACACGCGGGTTCGATCAGCAGGAATCGGCCGAAATTTGGCACACGTAGGCTCATCGATTAAAACTGCGTTGAGAATCTGAAACCACGATGGCTGGGAAAACTATGGCTGCTAACAATCAATCGCGTCGAGACTTTTTGAAGTCTGCTTCCGCTGTCGGCATTGCACTGCCGACGATCATTCCGTCATCCGCCTTGGGCCGCGACGGCAGTACAGCTCCCAGCGAACGGATCACGTTGGGCATCGTGGGAATCGGTCCGCGGTGCAGATACGTACTCAAGGGAATGCTGCCTCACTCGGACGTCCAGTGCGTCGCGATAGCCGATGTTCAGAAGAGCCGTCGCGACATTGGTAAGAAGCTGGTCGATGAGCACTACGGCAACAGAGATCTGAAACTGTATCGAGATTTTCGGGCTGTGCTTGGGCGTGAAAATATTGATGCAGTACTGATTGCTACGGGGGACCGTTGGCACGCCAGTGCCTCGATGCTTGCCGCGGAGGCAGGCAAAGATGTCTACAGCGAAAAGCCTTGTGGCATCACCATCGACTTGTGTCAGCAGCTTTCCGACACGATGGAAAAGAAGGGGCGTGTCTTCCAAGCCGGAACCCAGCGACGAAGTGTCGCGAATTTTCAGCAGGCCGTTGAGTTGGCTCATAACGGCCACCTCGGGAAACTCCACACACTTCACGCGACGGTATACATCCCAGAATACAAGACACAGTGGCTCCCCGCGCAGCCCACTCCCGATCCAGACGTATGCGATTGGAACATGTGGTTAGGTCCGGCACCCTGGCGTCCGTATAACAAGAAATACGTGGACGGCGGCTGGCGAGGTTACTACGACTTCGACTCAGGGGCTCGTTTGCTCGATTGGGGAGCCCATACGGTTGACTTGTGCCAGTGGGCAAACCAAGCGGACCAAACCATGCCGATTTCGTTCGAGCCAAACGAAAACAATGTGACGGCGATGTACGCCAACGGAGTGAAGCTGGTGATTCACTTTCTGGAAACGCCGTTCGGGAAACGTCCCGGATGGGTGCAGGAGCTCGGAACGTGTCCTGTTAGATTCGAAGGCGACGCGGGGTCGGTCGAGGTTGGAGACAGCGGTGGTATCGTGGTAAAGCCAACGTCGCTAAAGTCCAAATTGGCGACACTGCCGAAGAAGGAGTCGGGGCTGGATGTCAAAGCACACTCAAGGAATTGGCTGGACTGCATTAAGTCACGCGAACTTCCCGCAGCCAATCATCATGTGATGCGGCGTTCACACATCGCCTGCCATGCGGCTGCACTCGCATGGATGCTTAATCGAAAGCTGACTCTGGACCCCAAAACCGAGCAGTTTATTGACGATGATGAGGCTAACGGATGTCGCAGTCGCCCGTTGCGTGACTGGGCGAAGATTGCTTGAACGGTCACTTATAGATCAGGATTTCGGAAGCCTCTGAGCTAGAGGCTTCCGAACGATTGCGTGGACAATTTACTGTCGGATCGGCTAGTCAATCAGGCGTCCTAGCCAGACTGTCCTTTGGGACCCCGTCTATTCAGCACCGTCATCGCCGGCGGCTGGCATTTCTCGTACATCGATGCCAAGCTTCTCCATGCGGTTGCTCCACTTCTCTCGGGCAAGCTTACGCATGTCGACGTCTCGGTCGGCCTCGTCAACAATCTCGATTCCGATGAGAGTTTCGACGACATCTTCCAGGGTGACAACACCTTCCATGCCACCGTACTTGTCAACGACCAGCAGAATGTGTTGACGGCCGTCGAGAAGTCTTTCCAAAACGACGCTCAATCGAGTGTCGTCCAATACACCTTTCAATTCGCGTTTTTTGAAGTCCTTTAGTTGCGTCTTGCCCTCGTTGCGAATGTCGTCGAGCAGCAATTCTGACTTCAACACAAAGCCTGTAATGTTGTCGCGGTTCTCGCCGAAAATCGGAATCCGCGAAAAGTGGATCTTCTCATTCTGTTCCAAGACTTCGTGCGCTGTCATGTTCTCTTGCAGCGCAAAGACAACCGTGCTGGGCGTCATGATGTCTTCGGCGCACAGGTCCGGAAATCGGAATAGGTTCTTCAGAATCCTGGACTCTTTCTCATCCAAATGTCCGCCCTCGGCACCGATGTCTGCCATCGCAGCAAACTCGTCGCGATTGAATGCGTGATGGCTATGTCCGCCCGTGAGCCACTTGGTAAGCAACTCGGAAACAAAGATCAGCGGATACAGAACGAAGTTCAAAAACTGAATGAACATCGCCGTTACAGGCGCAAGGCCACGCCAGTAAACAGCACCAATCGTTTTGGGAATGATCTCGGAGACGAACAGAATCAGCAACGTAAGGACGATCATGGCAATCCCTACGACATCGTCGCCAAAGTACTTCGCAGCGTAGGCTCCCGCACCGCCAGAACCAATCGTATGAGCAATCGTGTTCAGTGTAAGGATTGCCGCCAGCGAACGATCGACGTTGCTTTTGACGTTCTTGATTCGCGCGGCGCCTTTTTTACCTTCCTTCTCAAGGTTGGCAACATAGGACGGCGAGATACTTAGCAGTACCGCCTCGGCCACTGAGCATAGCGAAGAAAAGAGCAACGCGACCAATGCGAATGCAATGCACCAGAACAAGTCGACTGGGTCATTGCTTCCCTCCGAGTTACCTGTCGACGTCGGAGTCACGGCCAAACATTGGTTCACAGTGACAATAAGTAGTAGAACCGACCACAAGAATGGTGAAGCCAGCTTTTTCATGAAGTTAATTTCTATCTAAGAATTCAAATTGTCATCGTCAGGAGGATACCATTTTTTAGCCACACATGACGTCCGTCGGCCGCGGAACGTACTTGCGTTTGCCGAAGAACCGCCAGGATTCATCCCTCACGATCGTCCGCCAACCGTTTAACGCCCGACGTGCAGGACCCCCTGCAGGCTGGTGTCAGCAGTGGCCACGCCCTCGGGTTTCCACGATTCAACTCCCGTCTGGGGGACGAGTCGATCGATACCAAATCCCCACGTCCCAGTTCGGTATTCGGCCGGAGCCAGCTGATCTAGTGGGATTGCCGCTTCAATCGCCCAGCTTTTTTCGTTTGCCTCGGAAGCCACATAATACTTTGGATTCCAACTCGCATCCGTCGAGTTTGCTTGGCCGTCTAAGGAGTCCTTGGTCCAGCCTCGGTGATCGATTTCAAGACACCACCAACTCGCGTAGTCCCGATTGATATCGAATCGAAAGCGAAGGCGGTCGAACGACGTTAGGTCCGCATCGCGTGGGCGAGGCCGTCGCTTGGGCAGGTAATTTGTCTTTGCGCGCTTGGGACAGATCGCTGCGATGTACAGGAAGCGATCGTCGTGCCCTAACACGATCTGCGTTGGAATCGCAGACGTATTTGTGGCGGTCGAGAGGGTGATCGCTTTGGCTTGTGCGTAGCAGGCGTCATCGAATCGGCCGTCCAAGATTGGTCGTTGTGTGAATCGATTCGTCGTCGATTGAGCGTTGGAGGTAGAGGCGGGATCGCTCGGAACGCTATTCTGTTTTCCGTCGGCTAGCGCGAGCTCTAGGTCCGCTCTCTGACGCCAGATCGAGTTATTGGGAAGACTCATCAAGCGACGGTAAAAACTGTTCGCCACCTTAAGCTGACCGTCTGCTCGCGACGCTGCGGCCATTGGGAACAGAAATCGAGGTTCGCCGTAGAGTGCTGGCCGTTGCGTCTTGATGCGTTGAGCAAGCTGCAGCCCGACAGCGTAATCAGGATCATAGGTTCGGTGCTTATCGAGATTCGGAATCGTCGACGGCCTGTTGCGATTCGGTGCGACGGGCGCTGGACCGTCCTGGTTCGTGCCCTGAGCCGGGATGGCGTTTTGATTCGCAGGCGTATTGCCTTCCGTTTCTGGTGTCTCTGGTCCTGCGCTTAACGTTCCATCTGGGCTGTTTTGTAGGTCACGTTGAATCTCGGCTTCGATTGCTGCGATCTCGTCATCAAGATCCATCTTGCGCACCGCGTCCATTTCGGCCGACGTGATGCGAATCGGATCAGGGCGTTCGGGAGCTCCCACGGCGTTGGTCTTTGTGGCGACTGCGAATTCAACCGGCGATTGTTCGCTTGAGCTTTTCTCAGCCGTATTAGGCTTCCACCATTGTCGTTCCGCGCTGCTGTGGTGGGAGACGAGCCATTCTAAGGATCGTTCGCTCAGCGGATGGCGGGGATACTCTTTTGCCAAGTGTTGCAGGATAGTGTCGGCTTCCGTCACGTCGCCTTGTGCGAGTTCAGATTGCGCCAGTTCAAACAATACATCGCCCATGACTTGAGCGTCGTTGCCCAACATCCGCCGGATCTGCTCGAGACGCTTTGCTCCTTGACCCACGATTCGTTCGGCATTCACGAGGCGTTTGGCCTGCGCAAGCTGCTGCAGTTTTTGACGTCGGGTCGAAACGTCGATGGTGGCCACGGTTCGCTCACGGCGTTGTACGCTGCCGAATTGCACGGCCGTTGCACTCATGGGATAGCGGCCGAATTCGACCGACTCGTGGTGGTCGTCGATGGTGAACAGCGACCAGGACTTAGCCAACCTCGTGTTTGCTACCAAGTGTTCCGCTTGGCGAGCTAGATCGGTGACGGACGTGCCTAAGTCTGTCGCCACCGCGTCTAAGTTCACTGGTTGAGAATTGGTGGGGCGGAACGCGAGGATGCGAACTGCCTTCCATGGACTCAACCCAACTTGTGCTATTTGCTCGGCGTTCAGTTCCGCGTGCGAAGCGATCGCGTTGGCGTTCAACAACAGTCGCGTTAACAATTGCTGAGGCCCAGTCGAACTTGCCTGCTGAAGCGTTGAGCCGACAGGTGGCGTGGCGGTCGTGACAATCACATTGGGACGGTACGTTCGCAGTTGAGCCGTCAACTTGCGAGTGATGACATCCATCTGCTGACTGACGG
>CAYQMZ010000161.1:10719-12013 GCA_964418725.1 uncultured Pirellulaceae bacterium | reverse complement strand
CAGCGACATTTACCCGACTCCGACAACCGCCGTCGCAGACTTGGTCCTTCCGTCAGCGGCCTGGGTCGAACGAGAAGGAATGTTTGGCAATACCGAGCGGCGGACGCAACACTGGAACAAAATGGTCGACGCTCCGGGCGAAGCGAAAGAAGACGCTTGGCAAATCATGCAAGTGGCCAAGAAGATGGAAATGGACAACCTGTTCCCTTGGGCGGACGACGATGACTGGCACGAAAAGATGTTCGAGGAATACCGCTCATTCACGCTAGGGAACGGCAAAGACTTGGCGAGCTACGAACAGCTCAAGCAAGCACGTGGGCTTCGCTGGCCTGTCGTCAATGGCAAGGAAACCCGATACCGATACGCGGTGGGTCACGATCCGTATGCGACCAAGCCGCGTGGCGTCCATTTTTATAAGGCCAAAGGCTATGGGGAGAAGGCGGCCGTCTGGTTGCGTCCTTACCATCCTCCAGCGGAAGTCCCGGACAAGGACTATCCGTATTGGCTCACCACCGGCCGCGTGCTTGAACACTGGCACACCGGTTCAATGACGCGTCGAGTGAAGCAATTGCATCAGGCCGTTCCTCGTGCCTATGTCGAAATGAATCGGGCGGACGCAGCGGAATTAGGCGTACAAGATGGCTCGATGGTAAAAGTCATTAGTCGACGCGGTGAACTAAAGATGCCAGTCAAGATCGACGATCGCGGAAAGCCACCCCGAGGGACCGCGTTCGTACCGTTCTTTGATGAGGCCAAACTGATCAACGTGCTGACGCTCGACGCGATGGATAACATCAGCAAAGAGCCAGACTACAAGAAGTGCGCAGTTCGAATTGAACGGGTGTAGCCATGAGTTTGCAACGCGTCGCCGTACGACTAGCCCCAGCGACTGAACTTCCACGCTCGGTCAGTATTCATCAGAGCACGAAGCCAACCCGCCCGATTCCTGGCTCACTTTCGCTGCTGCTTATTGCAGCGATTTGCGTGAATGCCATCGGTTGCCGCCGCGAAGCATCAAACGCAGCCCCCAAGTTCACTGCAACCGCTGTACGTTCCCAGCGTCGAGCTTATGACGGCTCGCCGCCAGTGATTCCACACGAGCCGCTCGGTCTAGACTGCACACAGTGTCATACGGACACTGGAAAAGCGGTTCCCAACTTTGCTTTTGCGCCGGCTAACCCGCACGGCGATGTGGGCAATCTGACCAATTGCAAACAATGCCATCTTTTTAAGAGCAGTGAGAACGTTGCGGACTTTGTCGGGTGATTCATCTCCCTGGGCAATTGTGGGATCA
>CAYQMZ010000161.1:9570-10709 GCA_964418725.1 uncultured Pirellulaceae bacterium | reverse complement strand
AGAACGTTGCGGACTTTGTAGCCAGTGATTTTGCTCCGCTGGTGACATCAATACGCAAGGGCGATCGGCTGTTTCCGGGTGCACCACCTACGATTCCGCATTCGTTACAAATGAGACAAAACTGCAATGCGTGTCACTCTGGCCCGACAGCTCGCCCAGAGATCCGATGCTCACATCCAGAACGCGCCAATTGCGTTCAGTGCCATGTTGCCAGCGACAACGGCGTGCCCGATTTCGTGGCGTTGTCGAACCAACCCTAAGCTGCGTCCAATCCCGCGTTTGCAGGATCAGCACTCGCGTAGTACATGTGCCGCCAGCGGATTCACTAACTGGATGTCTCTACCGTGTAGTGCCGGTTGATGAAATCGTTCTGAATCCAGAGCAGCTTTTGAAACGCCTTCAGCGTTTGCGATTTGGTTGCGGCATCCACTGGAGCCTCCATCACCAAATCGATCAGTAGATCGGCCAGCAAGCCCATCAACGCATTCATCTGCACCAGCGGAACCTCAATGTCCTTGTTGCCGGCTGCCGACGTATGCATTTTGCCGACGGTATCCAAGTACAACACCATCTTGGCATCGTACGACCGCCCAATGAGCTGCATGAAATAACGATTCAGGTGATCTTTCCGAAACTTGATCTGTGGGTCGTCGGCAGAAAGCTCGGCGAGACCTGTTGGGGTTTCTCCCTCAAAGCCGTGCTGTTTTGGCACGAAGTGGCGAGCGGTTGCGTCGAAAGAAAGCAACCGCTCGTAAGTCTTATACACTAACTTTTGGTTGTTCGGACCAAGATGCGGGGCGAAGGTTTGAGGTGTTTAGAAAAGTCATCAATTTGAATTTTATGGATTTGACACGCGTAAAAATTCAAATTGGGGCCAAAGGTTTTCCAATTAAAGCTGATGACCCCAGAGTGATTCATTTGGATAATTTCAACTGAGGATCAGGTTCACTTTCGTAAAAGCAGCCACGTGAAAAAGCATGTCGACGACAAAGCTCCGACATCGCGACGCCAGAATCGGCCTCCTTCAATCTCCTCTTCGGCGTATCGTTTTTTGCTCATGCTCGCTCTTTTGAGGTTCTAGCTTAACACTCCGGTTAAAGGTGGAGCTATTTGGCGATTGCAACTCAGGCGCTCTAGAC
>CAYQMZ010000161.1:0-9560 GCA_964418725.1 uncultured Pirellulaceae bacterium | reverse complement strand
CTTCGAGTCCTGTTCATTAAAGCCAATGAACTCGGCAAGATAGTCGTATCGATACTTTGAATCGTTTTCCAATCGCGATTCGTCGATCGTTCGCATAAAACTGCCACTCCGCTGCCTAACTGGGTTTGAAGATCAAAGATGCCTGATAATCAGATAGCCAGCTCGTAGAGTTCTGCCGGCGGTGTTTCCTCGATCACCTTAAGGTCAAATCGATCCTGAAGAATCTTGAAGATGTTGGGGCTCACGAATGCCGGTGGCACAGGCCCAACGCGAATTCCCTTCACATCCAATGCGAACAGACTCAACAGTACCGCCACAGCTTTTTGCTCGAACCACGAAAGCACGATTTCCAAAGGCAGGTCGTTCACACCGCAGTCAAACGCCTTCGACAATGCGAGCGCGACTTGAACCGCGCCATAGGCGTCGTTGCACTGCCCCATATCCAAGAATCGAGGCAACCCAGCCACAGTCCCGTAGTCGTGATTACGAATTCGGTACTTGCCACAACCCAATGTCAGAATTACAGACTCGTTGGGCGCCGCCTCGGCAAGCTGTGTGTAGTAGTTGCGACCAGCCTCGGCTCCATCACAACCACCAATCAGGTAGAACCGCTTGATGTCCCCGGCCTTTACAGCGTCGACGATTTTGTCTGCGACGCCCAAGACCGCACTATGGTGGAACCCGATCGTCGACTCGCGAACCTTATTCTCTACCAGCGGTTCGCACTGTTTGGCTTTTTCAATCACAGCAGAGAAGTCGTCACTGGTCAGTCGAGTCCCTCCTGGCACGGCCGTCACTCGCGTCGTAAACAGACGATCGGCGTATGTGTCAGACGGTATCAGTACACAGTTCGTAGTACCGAGTATGGCACCGGAGAACATGGGGAATTCCCACAACTGATTTTGCCATGCCCCACCGAAGTGCCCCGCCAAGTGTGGATGCTTCTTCAATTCGGGATAGCTGTGGGCCGGTAGCATTTCGCCGTGGGTGTAGACGTTCACTCCCCGTCCCGCCGTTTGGTCCAGCAAATTCGCCAAGTCGACAAGGTCATGTCCGGTAACCAGAATGCCAGGGCCTTCTTTGGTTCCTTCATAGACCTCACTCGGCTCCGGCGTCCCGAAACGTTCCGAGTGGCCTTCGTCTAACATCTCCATTACCCGTATGTTCTGTCGCCCGCACTCCAGAACCATTTCCAAGAGGCTTTCTTGTTCGAAGTTCACGTTCGTGACCGTCGCGAACAAAGCTTCCTCAATGAAGGCACTGACGGCTTCATCCGATTTCCCAAGCCGTCTCGCATGGTGCGCGTAAGCGGCCATACCTTTCAGGCCATACAACAAAATCTCCTGCAGCGACTGAATATCCTCATCCTTGCCACAGACACCGATGTCCGTACAGCCAGTGCCATTTTGAGTTTGTTCGCATTGATTACAAAACATTTCCGCCTCCGAGAGTGAGCTAAAACAAGCAGTATTTGGTTCCGGCCGCCCGCGACGCGTTACTCGGCGTCAACGAGTTGGACTGCGATTACTTTGCGAGGTGGCGAAGCAGATCGCTGCTGGTGATGACGCCGACCAACCGTCCGTCGTTCTCTACGGGAATGCAGCTAACGGATTTCGAGACCATCGCTGCTGCGACATCGGCCAGCGTTGCGGACAGGCCCAAAGTAGATGGCTCGTCCTGCATAAGGTCCGCAGCACAGCTTGACTCCGTCCCAGCGAAGTCCTCAACGTTTGTTGAGTCCTGCCGTTTAGCTACGTTCCGCCCTAGCAACACGTCGCCTTCGGATACGATGCCCAACAACTGATCCTTGTCTTCGACAACCGGTACGTGCCGAACCTGCTTGTCTCGCATGATGCGAATGATGGCGGGCAGCAGTTCATCGGGGCCAACACTAAATATGTTCGTCGACATCCACTCTGAAAGCTTGTCCTGAGCCACGCTGGGATACAGCATCGAGCGTTCGTCTAGATAACAACCAAGCAGATCGGACTCCGTCACGATCCCAAACAGAAACCGATCCCGGGCGACAGGCACTGCGTGAATCGATTCCCGCAGCATGATCTTGGCCGCCAATTCCAGGGGATCCGAAGGCAGCATCGTCACGACCGGCGTCGTCATGAAGTCATCGACGCGAGAATACCCCTGCAAACGCCGTGGCTCACAGTGCTTTAGCTCATGCGCCGCATATCCGTCAATGTTCGAATGCAGCAATATGTCTCGCTTCGACAGCATGCCGACTAATTCGCCACGCTCCACGACAGGTAGATGCTCGCAGCGAAGCCGCCACATCTGCTGAAGGGAACGATCGATGGAGTCACCGCGATTCGCGATAGCAACGGGCTTCGACGCGACACATGAAACGTTCATGGCTTTGCCTTTCGATAGCTGGCTGGTCGATGGTTGGCTGGTCGCGTCCATGCCTTGACTCTCCCTATCAAATGATGCTTTCAGTTGCCAATTCAGCGAGCACCTGAAACTGCAGGCCCTTGCACGGTTTCCACGCGACAGTCCATGCGACGGCACACCGACCTCGCCACGCTTCCCATCAAATGCCGCATCAATCCCGTCCGACCATGCGTCCCCATGATCACTGTGTCGATTTCCCGAACGTATGCGAAGCGAGTAATCTCGTCGGCGACGTTACCGCGTGCGTAATGTTGCTCGTAGTCAATGTCGTGCCGAGCCAAACGCGTCTCGCGCAGAAACCGACTGTACTCATCATGCTCGGGCGCGTAGTTTCCGGCTCCTGGCAACGCCGAGTGATGAATTGCCTCAACGAACAAGATGTACAGTTTCGCTCCGTCCCGAGCAGCCACGTCCACTGCCCGTCGCAACGCAGCAGCACTGCACTCCGACATGTCCACAGGACAGAGAACCTTTCGCGTTATCCTGGATTGAATCATCGAAATCCCTTTTCTTCATCGCATGCACGCGGGCTACTGAAGACCATCGGCAAACAACAGTCAACCGACGGAACCATCAACTGGTGCCGTAGCAAGGCTCCGGCAATTCTTCGACGAGTCCTTCGTCCGATGTCGTTTGATCACGACTGGGATCCCGAATCACAACTACGGGGCAACTGGCGTGACGCAACACATAGTCAGCGACGCTTCCCATCAGAAATCGAGTAAAGCCGCTATAACCGTGCGTCCCCATGATGATCATGTCGACTTCTGATTCATCAGCGAAGTCAACGATGGCTTCTCCCGCAAAGCCAACCAGATGCACCCGATGAATTGGCTTGCTGATATCCGGGATCAGCATGGTTTCCAGCCGCGAGTCAGGCTGACTAGACACACGATTAGTCGCCATGCTGTAGCCACGAAGCGGTGTCGCATGCGCTACGACCAGGGTTGCGTCATGCGATTCGGCAAACCTGCGAGCATGCTCTAGAGCGCGGTTGCTACACGACGAGAAATCAACGGGGCAAAGTACTCTCTTGATCCGCATGATGCGTTCTCCGAAAGTCGAGGAAGGTGGATCAAGGAATCGCAAAGCGTGTTCCCAAGCTGGCACAAGGCTGAATTGGGGACGTTCTGTCAGTTGCCTTCAAACAGAGCGCACCCAACTGCACGCCGCACGCACACCTCGGGCGGATCCGCACGGTCCGACTGCCCAACAAAACGAGAGCGAGTGGCAAGCAGCAGATCCCCCGTAGCGGGACTGTTGCGACGGATCTAGTAAGTGAAACGGTCATAACCCAGGAGACTTCCGACGCCCAAATAGCTCAGCTATTCCTCAGCTCAGAAGCCTGTCGACACAACGACCGACCGAAATGTGCCAACCCGCAATCCAATGAGACTGCTGGGCCTATCGGTCCACACGGCTTGCTCTCTCAGACAAGTTGCCTTACCCTTCAGACAACTTGCCTGAAGGAGCTCGTATGCCCAACAGAAATGTCGACGTCACTGAAACCGAATTGGCAATCTTGGACGTGCTGTGGGAACAGGGCGCGACCACGATACGCGACATCACCGACCAGCTTTACGAACAAGGCACTGCTGGCGAATACGCGACAGTGCAGAAACTTCTCGATCGCCTGAGCAAAAAAGGTTACGTACGCAAGGATCGCAAATCGTTTGCTCACGAGTTCTCCGCGACGATAGAGCGACACGAATTGATTGGTCAGGGTTTGGAGAATCTCGCCGACAAACTGTGCAACGGATCATTCACTCCACTTCTTATGCACCTGGCAGACGCCACCAAGCTAACGAAGAAGGATCGAGCAGCGTTGCAGAAGATGATCGAAGACGCTGAGAAAAAGACCAAACGATCGAGAGGTAAGTGATGACGGATTTCCTTGGCATCATGTTTTCGAACGCTGTGCTGATGATACCTCTCGCGGTGATCGTCGCCATCATTGCACGCTGGCTAAACCGTCCCGCAGCCGTACATTGCCTTTGGGTAATCGTGCTTTTGAAGCTGATATCCCCACAGTTCTATTTGTTACCCGTTCCAGGTATCGCGGAGACCACCAGCCAGATCTTCGCACCGATTCAAAACGCCCTTCGACTGTGGCCAGATCCACAGTTTGAGGTCTCGGATCAGCCAACGAGGGCCCAGGAATCGTCTGAGTTGCTGCGGAATGTCCAACTCCAAAGCGAGCCCCGCGTTGCCTCTGCAGCAGCCACAAACTTGTCACTCACTGCCTCGCAATTCGCTGCTTCAGGAGCCTCTGAGGTACGGCAGTCGCTAGTTTCCAACCACTCCGCTGACTCTTATCCTGCAATAGCTGTAGCCTCCTCCCGAGTCTCCCCCAGCATCTTTTCAGTTCGTCGATGCTTAGTGATTGCTTGGGGAATTGGAACACTCGTCTTCTGCTGCACATTGCTATATCGCGCCCGACGCTTCCATGGATTCGTAACGCGAGCTCCGCTGGCACCGATGCGCACGCAGTCCATCGCACAATCGATTGCCAGAAAATATCAACTACGAACGGCGCCTACAATTCGCGTGGCAACGGGTGACTTTCCACCATTGCTTTGGGTATTGCCCGGCTCTGCCTCGATCGTACTTCCTCGGAAATTCTTGTCGGAACTCGACACAAGCGGCGTCCGCAATCTACTCGCGCACGAGCTTGCTCATTACGCCCGAGGCGACCACTGGATCCGCCTGTTGGAGTCCATCGTGCTGGCAGTTTACTGGTGGCACCCGTTGGCCTGGTGGGCTAGGCGACAACTACAACATGCCGAAGAGCAATGTTGTGACGCTTGGGTTTTGTGGGCCTATCCAAAATCGAAAACGGAATACGCAAGAACGTTACTCGCAACGTTGGATTACCTGTCTGGTGCTCGTTCAGCACTTCCGCCTCTCGCGAGCGGTCTGGGGCGGACCAACTTAGTACAACGGAGGTTCGAAATGATTCTTCACCACAAGTCACCTCGTAAGCTCTCGTCCACCGGCTTCGCCCTGGCAGTGACCACTGCTCTAGTCGTCCTTCCCTGGTCAACGTCGTTCGTTGCACAAGCCCAGGATACAGCAACTGGCCAAGCAGACGTGGTTGTCGCAGAGCAAGTCAAGGATTCACCGGGCGATCGTGCAACCGTCAAACAGCGTGTGAAGAAAGAAATGCAACGCGCTCAGAAACAAAAAATCAAACGTGAAAAGGCGTTGAAGCGAACAGAGCAGCGAAAAGCTAGAAAGCAAAAGAACTCGAAAAACGTCGAAGTTGAAATCACGGATGTGAATACTGAGATCAGCGATCTCGAATCCCAAGACATCCATCGCATGGTCCAATCGGCGATTGAACGGGGACTACAACACGCCCATGAAAGTCTGCAACATGTTCACCCTCACGTATCACGTGAATTGCCAGCCCATATCGCCGAGTCGCTTGAAGAATTGGCCAACAGCGATTGGCTGCACTCTTTGACTGAGTCTCTAGCTTCCTTCGAAGGCGTCTCGGAAGAGGAATTGGAAGCCATTGCAGAACATATCGAATCAGCAATGGAACATGTTGGCGAGGCGGTTGAGAAGTCAGCCGAGGCGTTCGGACGTGCTGTTGAGTCAGAAATGGAAGCCATCGAAGCGAAGTTGGAGTCGATGGAAGATCTAGATTTGACTCGCGATACGGAATCAATTCCCGTGCACCAAGGATCTCGACAGACGATGTCGCACGTCATGCGAGCCGTTCAGAAGGCTGGGCTTTCTGCGGTCGACGCTCAGAAGGTTGCTCAATCGGTCGAAGAGGCATTGGCCGCATTCGACGCGCAATTTGCGGAAGCCGACGTCGAAGTACAAGTCCATACGGACGTTATTGCCGATGCGGTCATCCCTGCTCCAACAGCACCTGTGGCTCCGCGGTTGCCAGCGGTAGAAGCCAAGCAACCCAAGCAGCCGAGACAGCCCAAGGCGATTTCGAAAGCGAAGCGACCGAAACGGCCAAAGCAACCGAAGCCGCAGGCAACGAAACGTAGCAAGCAGCGAGACCAGAAGGTGGAAGACATCTTGCGGCAAATCAAATCACTCGTCAAACAACTCGAGCAAGTAGAAGCCGACGCAGATGCAACAAGTACTCTCCGTTGATCGGCTGTCGAAGTCATTCGGCGAAAACAAAGCAGTCTCCGACGTCGCATTCAGCATCGATGCCGGTGAAATCTTTGGATTGTTGGGCCCCAACGGAGCCGGCAAGACCACAACGATCTTGATGATCTGTGGACTGCTGGCTCCGGATGGCGGCAAGGTACTCGTCAATGGACAGGACTTTGCCGTCGACCCCAAAGCCGCACAGAAAGGTATGGGTGTCGTCCCGCAAGAGGTTGCTCTGTACGAAGAGCTCTCCGCAGAAGAAAACCTTCGCTTCTGGGGAAAACTCGCGGGACTATCCTCGCAAGCGGCCACCGTCCGCGCGGCGGAGGTACTCGAAGAACTATCGCTCACGGAACGTCGCAAGGACGCCGTCCGCACATATTCAGGAGGTATGAAGCGTCGTATCAATATTGGCTGCGCGTTGCTGCACGAGCCAAAGCTGCTGTTGCTGGACGAGCCGACGGTCGGGATTGATCCTCAAGCACGCGCCAACATTCTGGAATTCGTCCGGAAGCTGGCGGGACGAGGTACCGGCGTTCTCTACACGACTCACTATCTGGAAGAAGCAGAGTCGCTTTGCGATCGCATCGGCATCATTGACGAAGGCAAACTGCTCGCCAACGGAACACTGGCTGAACTTCAGGACAACCTGGGCGGCGAACGCTTGTTTGTCCTGGAAGGAGATTTCACCGACGCAACGCCAGGAACATGGAATGGCTTTGCCGAACGATTCCGCGTCATCAGTCAACGCACGCACCAATTGGTAGTTTCGCCGACAACCGATCGCCATCCTTCGGATTGTTTAAAAGAGCTGCTGGACCTTCCGATTCAGGTCGACAATGCGACAGTCAAAAAGCCGAACCTGAACGACGTCTTCCTACAACTGACCGGGCGTGAATTGAGAGAATAATGCTCGGAACACTGATCAAAAAAGACTTAGCCAGACTGCGGGTCAATTGGCGTGGCATGTTGGTGCTGTTGGCGATGCCGCTGTGCATCACTGGTCTGGTGGGCACGGTTTTCGGTCCAGCCGCACGCAGTGGCGAACTGCCACGCATCAAGTTAGCGATCGTCAATGAAGACGACAATATTGTCGGTGGCATGCTGACTGGAATTGCGTCCAGCGAACAGACTCAGGCTTATCTAGATCCCGTCGTTACGGATCGTACCGAAGCAATGCGTCTGATTAACAGTAACAAGATCAGCGCTGTACTTATCGTTCCGGCCAACTTCTCGTCAGAGTTCCTGGCAGGCAAACCAGCTCCACCGTTCGAGCTGATTAAGAATCCGGCTCAGTCGTACATGCCAGCCATTACAGAAGAGTTATTTCGCGTCGTCACCGAGCTGCTGAACGCCGTTTCGCTGAACCTGATGAGCGAAGTACCAGAGTTGGTCGTGGTGTTCGAAGATTCCGAGGCACCGAATTTCGCCAAACTCACGAAGGCTATTTCTCACGTAGGAGACCGCTTCGAGCGAGCCGAAGACTATCTGTTTCCGCCGATCATAGGTCTCAATCAATCCAACCCCGACACAGAACAAGTCGACGCGACTGAGAACAGCAACGAAAGTAAAGCAGGCAACTCGTCCACAAAATTCAATATCTTCGCAATCGTCATGCCAGGACTCGTTGCTGTCTTCATGTTGTTCACGGCCGAAGGAGCCACTCGTGACCTGTTCGCAGAAAAACGAAACAGAACGCTCGATCGTTTCCGCACGTTCAGCGTTAGCTTCTTACCATTCTTACTGGCGAAGTCCGTGTATTCGCTGATCGTCGTCCTGCTTTCCGCGTTCATCATGATGGCCGGAGGATCGTTGATCTTCGACATCGCTTGGAAGCAGCCCTTTGCGTTGACATGCCTCACGATTTCGTACTCCACTTTCTGTGTCGGCTTTGCCTACTTCCTCGTGGCTGTGATCTATCGTGAGCAATTGGCCTCGGTCCTTAACACGGTCGTGATCATGCTGATCGGTTTCTTGGGTGGATCCATGATGCCCACCCAAGCCTTGCCATCGTTTCTACGCAATACGATCTCGCCGTGGATGCCAAACTACCTTTTTGCGGAAGCAGCCAAGACATTGCAGCTTGATTTCGACGGGCCTCACTGGACCGTTGCCTCGATCCAGTTGTTACTAACGGGAGTTGCGATGTTACTGATCGCCACGATTCTCTTTCAACGACGATTGCAAGCGAGCGTGGCATGATGGGCATCTGGACCATTGCGTGGAATGATCTTCGCGTCTTCCTCAAGGACAAGGGCGGGTACATTTGGCTGTTCGTGATGCCACTTGTCTTCATCTACTTCTTTGGTGTCACGATGCGTGGCGACAATGGCGAACCAGCCGACCCAAGGCCTAGTGTCTCCATAAAAAATAGTGACGCGGGATATCTTGGCGCAATCTTTGTCGAGCTACTGGAAGCCGAAGGCTTGCGAGTGTCCGATTCTGCAAATCACGAAAACGCAAGCCGCAAGATCGAGATCCCAGAGGACTTCACTAGCCGCGTCGAACGAACTGAGTCTGTTGACGTTCGCTTTTTGCAAGGAGCCGACAGCGGATCTGAACCAGCAGCGATGATTGAAGTACGCATGACTCGTGCGATCGTGTCCCTCACGTCGGCCATCTTCGCGGTGGCGTCAGTCGACGAGGGTGCCACGCTCGATGAAAGTTCATTGCGTGAAATCCTCGACAAGGAAAAGATGGTCCAGTTGAAGGCCAGCTTCGCAGGGAAGCGAAAAACGCCAGGCGGATTCGAACAGTCCGTTCCCGGCTATGCGGTGATGTTTGTCCTGATGAATCTGATGATCTTCGGAAGCTTGAGCATTTCCAGCGAACGCACCAACGGGGTCCTACGTCGCGTGGCGGTCCACCCCATTCCGTATTGGCAGATCGTTACCGGCAAGATCCTCGGCCGTTTCTTACTTGGGATCGTCAAAATTTCATTCTTGCTTGGTGCAGGTTGGCTGATGTTCGGAATGGACTACGCCGGCAACTTGCCTCTGGTCGGACTCACACTGCTTCTTTTCGCGTGGGGG
>CAYQMZ010000160.1:10355-12039 GCA_964418725.1 uncultured Pirellulaceae bacterium | reverse complement strand
TGAGCCGAGTTCCGGCAGTGCTCGAGGCGAGATGTTCGCTGAAGGACTGTCGATCGCGGACGTAATAGCCAGTCTGTATCAATGCTATCCAGAGATACAACAAGCGCGTGAAGAGTGGCGACGTGCGAACGGCGAATTGCTTTCCGCTTGGGGCGCCTACGACACGAAGCTGAAGGGCTACTCTCTGAACGAGCCGACAGGCTTTTACGAGAACCACCGCCATGCCATCGGTGTTGCGAGACAAACTTGGTGGGGCGGCTACCTGTCGGCCGGTTATCGAATCGGCCGCGGAGACTTCCAGCCGTGGTACAAGGAACGGGAAACAGACAAAGGGGGCGAGTTCAAACTCGGTTGGACCCAACCGCTGTTGCAAGGTCGCGCTATCGACCTAAACCGGGTCTCTGTCTTTCAGTCATCGTTGGCTCGCCGAGCGGCTCAACCAATCCTGCAACAGGCAATCCTGGACGCGGCGCGTGCTGCCACCGAGACCTATTGGAAATGGGTTGCGTCGGGCAGAGTCTTGGAAGCACAACAAAAGCTGCTGGACCTCGCGAAAGAGCGTGGTGAACAGTACGCGGAAGGGTTCGACGCGGGAGCCTTCGCTGAAATCGATGTCATCCTGAATCAGCAGTTGATCGCCGAACGCGAAGTGAAAGTTCTCGACTCACAACGCAAATTCCAAGCTGCTGCTTTCAAACTGTCTCTTTATCTGCGGGATGAAACGTGCCAGCCGATCGTCGCAAGCGAAACCTGGTTGCCGGAAGATTTCCCGATTACCGAACGACCGATGGGAGGCGACCTGCAAACGGACCTCGCCGCTTCGCTAGATCGCCGACCAGAGCCACGGGCATTGCAGATTGAAATCGACAAGGTGCGATGGGATCAGCAACTGGCTAGCAACAACATGCTTCCAGCGTTTGACTTCATCGCCGAAGCCTCCCAAGACATGGGTACGCCTGCCAGTTCCAGCGATGACAAAAATGAGTTTCTGCTCGTCGTTGGCGTCCAGGGTGAAGTGCCGCTACAGCGACGAAAAGCTCGCGGTAAATTGCAATCGACCGCCGCAAAGATCGCCCAACTGCGGCAAAAGTTGTTTCTGCAGCAGAACAAGATCGAAGCCGAGTTGAAGACAGCCTACAACGCCCTGCAATTGAACTCTCAAATTGTTGAGCAAGCCGTCGTTTCTTTGGAGGCAGCCAACGAGTCTCTTGAGCGTTATCGATTTGCCTTTAACGAGGGTAAAATTGATCTGATCTACTTGAACCTGCTGGAAACGAAAGCGAACGAGACAGAAATCAAACTGATCCAGGCTCAGGGCAATTGGTTTACGACCCTCGGCGAAATGCAAGCCGCTCTCGGCCTAGATCCACTAGAGCAAGCACTGCTCGTCTCCGAACTTCCTCCAGCGGTCCGGCCCACGACCGAGGAAGCTGACGATGAAGATGACAGCGATGATCCTCAGTAATCACTATCTGATCGCTGCCTGATCACAGTACGCTGCCAGATTCACATTAGCTTGTGATCGCAAGCCCTGACGTAGCACCTAGCGTCGATATGACGACCGCCGTCCCCACCGGCTTCTCTCGCCACCGGCGAAGCTGCTTGAACTCGCACTCAGCCGCACAGCTTGCGGATCCGTGAAACAGAACGGAAGGAACGAAATAGCTGTCGAATCGATCACTAG
>CAYQMZ010000160.1:0-10345 GCA_964418725.1 uncultured Pirellulaceae bacterium | reverse complement strand
GATCGGCAGTCCACATTCTGGACGTTTGAAATGCCCCTGCGTTTGAACATTAAGCCGGGTGATTTCTTTATCGCCCCGCGTTCAAACTTGGATCCAGTTACACGAACCGAGAACGGGCACTTCAGGGCCAAATGATGTTATTGAAACGAAACAACACTGGGACCATCTTCGTCATCGCACTGCTGACCATGTGGCCGCAAATCGGCTGGGGACAACAGCAAATCGAACAAGAGTTCGAGCTGTCTGGAACCCTGAACGACAGCATTCTCGAATTCACGGTCGAGCCATTCGACAATCAAGACAACACACGCCAACTCGTTGGCGTTTCGATCGAATACGACGGGACGATTGACTTGGGGGTGCTCATCCGAAACTTCACGACGCTGGATCTTGCCTCCGGTGATTGGGCCTACGACGCGGGAGCCAACATGATCTTGTCCTTCGATGACAAGCCTGGCTTTCCGAATGGTGGCCCCTTCTTTGGCTTGGGTGGGATCTATGAACCGGGGATCACCGGGGAGCTGAGCGCTGGAACCGGCGGCCCTCCACCTCCGTTTGGAAATCCAACGGCAGGCGACGTGACGGTCAGTGCCGAGTTCGGAAATTCCTTCTTTGCGGAAGTCGCCACGACGACTGGGCTCACATATTTCATTGGCGACGAGCCGCTCAACGCCAAGATCGCTCCGTTCTTGGACTTTGTCGTGACGCCGCCGGCAGGTGAACCAAATGGTTTCATCGACGGGCAAGCAACGTTACTCGATTTTTCCGGCGACCTAGTCTTCACCTACAACTGGGTCGAAGGTTCGGTACGTCCAGAAGACTGCAACGGCGACGGAGTGGTCAACTTCAACGATTTAGATTGTTCATGCAGCGCGTTGGCTTCGCTGGACGACATTCTTTTCGAATTAAATCTCATCAAAGGTGACCTGGACGGAGACGGAAACGTCGCATTCTCCGACTTCCTGATTTTGTCAGAAGGGTTCGCGGATGAGGGCAGCTATGCCGATGGCGACTTAGATTGCAGTGGCGAGGTTTCGTTTGCAGACTTTCTAATCCTGTCGGCCAACTTTGGTTCCACAACTGAAGAAGCCGCTGCCGTACCTGAGCCACAAAGCTGGACTCTTTTGGCCACAGCCATGGGCTTGTCGCTTGCACTGCGTCGCAAGAAGCGTCTGTAAGCGAAATTGGCATCGACGTCTTCGCTCGCATCACCCTGGTCTCGACACCCTCAGAATTGGTGATGCGGGCTTCTCGTCCTCGCAATTGTCGACTCACCTACTCGGGATCCTAGAAATAGCCAAAAACGGGTCCCTAAGTCGTCAAAATTACCGCTCAGCAACCTCCAATACATCGAGGAAAACAGTTCGAAAAACGGCTAAAATGTGGGCAAAGACAACCAAGCTGAGCCTCTACGGCGCGTACCGCGCCTCACTCTCCCATGCCAACTCCCGCCAAATCGGATTCGCGTTCACGCCAAAACTCGATACGCGTAAGGTCCCTAGCCAACGCAACACTTCTCCTCCTAGCTTTTGCGAGACTGCCACAACAGCTGTTCACAGCCCTAGTGATCGCGAGCGTTTTGCTAACTAGCACACCGGCTTCTGGGCAGTTTCAAGACAAATCGGCCGACCTGAACGCGATGCCGAGAGTTCCACCAGAATTCCAGGTCTCGTTGTTTGCGCGCGAGCCATTGGTGCGACAACCCTGCTCGATGGCATTCGACAGGTCCGGTCGAATGTTTGTCGGCATGGGGCCACAGTATCGCAAGCCTAAGCCGGAAACTCCTGGCGACAGCGTGGTGATCGTGCTCGATACCGACGGCGACGGAAAGGCTGATCAAACCAAGGTTTTCGCAACCGGCTTCAACGCAATCCAAGGCCTCGCTTGGCACGGTCGAGACCTATGGGGCGCCAATGCTCCAGACCTCACCGTCGTACGCGACCTGAACGGCGACGACGAGGCTGACGAATACGTCAAACTCTATACCGACCTAGGCAATCTCGAACATGGCCTGCATGGACTCAATTGGGCCCCAGACGGCAAGCTCTACATGAGCAAGGGGAATTCAAAGGGGCTAAATCAATCCGGTCGATATGCTCCGAAACCGTTTCGAGACCTGTGGGGACTTACGGCACCAAGCGACGTCCCTGATTTCCCCAAACCGGTCACAACCAACAAAGCAGACTATCGACACGCATACCACAAACCATCTGACGACTGGGGTATGGATGGCGGCGTCCTACGGTGCGATGACGGCGGCCACAATTTAGAAATCGTGTCGCGCGGGTTTCGCAATCCCTGGGACATCACGATGGACAGTCAATTCAATTGGCTGGGCACCGACAACGATCAGAATCAGGGTGACCGTGTCTTCATGCCGTTCTTCGGAGCTCATTTTGGATGGAATCATCCATGGAGCAGTCACTGGTCCACCGAACAGCACGCCGCGACGGCACCTGTCAGCGGCCCGTTGTTTCAGGGATCGGGAACGGGCGTCATCTTTTGTATGTCTCCCCAGTTTCCTTCCAATTATCGTGGGGCGTTTCTGATCAACGATTGGCTGTCGAAGACGACATACGTATGGCGGCCAGAATGGGATGGAGCACTGATGCGACCGGCCGGAGGTAAATTCACTCCGTTTATCGAGGGCGGATCGTCGCTGTTTCGGCCGACGGATTTGGAATTCGGCCCCGATGGTGCGTTGTGGGTGCTGGGTTGGAGCAGCGGCTACGGGGCAGAATGGGAAAACGGACAACTCTCAAACGAAGGTCGGATTTTCCGAGTTAGCTGGAACGACGCCCCGCCTGCCAAGCTGATCGAGACAAAGGCACTACAAGAATTCTCGGTCGAAGAACTCATCACCGAATTCGATAGTCCGCTGCCCGTACGCCGCATTGACGCACAAGTCGAACTGGTCCGCCGAGGCCCCGAAGCAATTCCGCAATTGCTGAAGCAGTTGGAATCGAAGCAACTGACGAAGAATCAAGAGACGTGGACAATCTGGTCAGTCGGGCGGATTCCGAACGTTCCGGACATCGGAAAGCTGTTGCTCGCTGCGTTAGACAAGGATGAAAACGATTGGCTGAATCGCCAAGTGCAGGCAGTCAGGATTCTGTCGTATCGTTGGAACCAGTTTCAACAGAACGATCGCGTGCTGGATTGCATGCGGATTGCGCTGGAGCATTCGCAAGCTCGTGTTCGCTTTGCCGCCGTACAGGCAATCCACGAAGCCAAACTAACGGACGCCGTACCACAACTGCTTTCGTTGCTGGAACGTGAATCCGACACCACGATCTACTATGCAGGATGGCAAGCCTTGCGACGTTTGGCCTCCGTCAACGAACGACGAGCGTTGCTTACCGACTCGCGACCTGGCGTTCGTCGCGCCTCGCTGTTGTCGCTGCTGGAAACCCACGAATTGAGTCAGGATGAGGTAAACCAGTGGTCCGTTGACGAGACTAGCGAGGAAGTACGCCAAGTCGCCGACTTTTGGGCTTTGAAAATGCAGGAAGCGACCGGCCCATCAATCAAGGGCCGATCATTGAGAGAGGCTTCAGGACTCGAAGACGCCGAAGCATCGACCAGTCCTATCGCTGCGATCCGAAACGTGCAGACACAAGGCAATCGAGAATACCAAGTGGTTCCAGGTGGATTCCACACCGGGAATCGCCCCTATGTCGACCGCTCCTATCGGCTGACTTTCGTTCCGCCGGCATTGGAAGGTTGCGACATGTTGCAGACGGCTAACAGCGACGAAAGTACACAGGGCGATCGCTGGCTAACCGCAGAAGCACTCGTGCCGATTCGCGTATGGGTAGGAATTGACCAGCGGCAAGACCAACCACCAAGTTGGCTGGCCGATAGCTTCGAAAAACGTCCCTTCACGGCGAGTATCGACGAAGGCGCTACGTTGGTGTTCTACGAACGAACATACGATGCGGGCACGATAACTTTAGGTGGAAATACAAACGACGGATGCGGCGGCAGCATGGTCAACTACCTCGTTGCGATCGCTCCGGTTACTCCCGAAAAGCAGAAGACGAAGGTCACGAGCGATGCGGCACTCGCGTCGCTGGCAAGTGCCGATCCGAATCGCGGTGAAGTGTTGTTTCGACACTCTCGGGGTGTGGGATGCTACAAATGCCACAGCCTCAATCAATCCAAGAACGGGTTTGGTCCCAACCTTGCCAACATTGGTGCGAGATCAAACGCGAAGCACATCGTGCAGTCGATTGTTGACCCTAGTGCAATCATCACGGAAGGTTTCAATCAACAGACCATCGTCACCGATGCAGGCAAGGCGTACTCTGGTGTCTTGCTGGAAGAAAGCGGATTAGCAGTATCTCTGGGGCAGTCGACAGGACTTCAGATCGACATTCCCAAGTCATCGATTGAAGAGCGGAGCACGAATCCCATCTCGGCGATGCCAGATATGACAGAGACGCTGACGCCTCAGCAAGTCGCAGACCTCGCCGCATTCTTGCTGTCGATGCGGACTCCGATTGCGACCGACGAAGCCAACACGGTCCAGCAAACTGCTATCCAATCAGCAGACACGGTCGGCGACGCTACTTTCCGTGTCGAAAAGCAGAAGAAGCAACTGCGCATTTTCCTGGCCAAGCAACACATCGCCGATTTCGTTTTCGCCGACGATAAGATTCGACGTCCGTTTTTCGCTAATGCTCGTGTTGCCACAAAAGATTCGCCGAACGGCATGCAGATCACGCGCAACCATCCTCCTGTCGACGGCGTGGACCAACTTGATCATCAAGAGCTGCACCCGGGGATCTTTCTCGCGTTCGGCGATATCAACGGCGAAGACTTCTGGCGGAACAAAGCCGCAATGGAGCACGTTCGGTTCCTTACCGAACCGACAGTTGCGAACGGTCGACTTCATTTTGTAACGGAGTGCCGTCTCAACAGCTCCAACGGCGATACACTGGGCTCGATGACCAATGAGTACACACTGAGTGCTCGACCGAATGGCTGGTTACTCGTTTGGAGCTCTACATTCCGTGCAGGAAAACAAACGCTGACGTTTGGCGATCAGGAAGAGATGGGTTTCGGCGCACGCGTAGCCACGCCCTTCACGGAAAAGAACGGTGGGCTCATTCGTAGTTCCAGCGGCAAGAGGACCGCGAAGCAAACGTGGGGCCAGGCGGCGAACTGGTGCGACTACTCTGGCCCAGGACCAAAGTCCGGTGGAATCATGCTGATGGCTAGCCCCGATAATTTCCGTCAAAGTTGGTGGCACAATCGCAACTACGGTGTGTTTGTCGCGAACCCATTCGGACGGAAGGCGATGAAACAGGGCAAGGTCAGTTCCGTTTCCGTAGCTCCCGGAGAGTCATTGCGTATCACCTTTGGTGCACTGATTCACGACCACCAAGCCTTCGACGCAGCGGCGGAATACGCCACGTTCAAACGGACACTGAATCCCGAATAGCCAATCGCCCGACGGGGGCGACGGGCGTGGCTGAAGGGACAATGTTCGGACTCTTGGACTGAACCGGTCGTGTGCCCGAACAGGGGCAAGACTAACGCGATCCAGATCCTTGCAGCGGCACACGCGTCCCAGATCCGGCCGCTGGCGGCGAATAGGTGCGGATGCCAGAACCGGGCGAAGGCGTGTTTGGATACGTGGGTGCCGAATTTAAGGTCGAAGAACCATAGGTCGGTTGCGTCTGCAGTTCCTGCGTGGGCACCGGTTGCGCATCGTAGGACGGCATCGAATACGACTCCGATGACTGATAGGATGCAGAGGGTTGCTTATAGGTGTGCGGCGACGCTTCGTATTGGGCGTACGGCGACTCCGGACCGCAGGACTGGCATGCTTGCTGTCGTGACCGACATCCCAACATGATGCATCCGACTGCGAGAACTAAAACAGTACAATACGCGCACTTCATTTTCATTGCTCCTAAAGAGATCCAAACTCGGGGTCGTCACGCAACTCGCTCAGCCTCAAGTCGAATATCTGGCTTCGAAATAAAAAGCCCCGAATGCAAAACACGATCCGATTGTTGTGTGATCCGCTGTACAGTTCGCAATGAGGACTCCTGAGCGTCATGCCTTTAAACGCTGAAACGATCCGTAAGATTTGGGCACGCCAGGGAGTCTTAGTTAGACACCAATACCAACCTGCGACGAATGCTGGGAGTTGACGCTATGTGGATGGAAAAGTGCGAAGAAACAGAGTGCTTCATTCGTGGGCTGGAGCGTAGAAACCCAGGTGAAACCGAGTTTCATCAGGCGGTCCGAGAGTTCGTAGAAACGGTCATGCCTGTTGTGCTCGAAAAGCGAGCGTACAAGGAAGCTCAGATACTGGAGCGATTGACCGAGCCGGATCGAATCGTGACGTTTCGCGTTTCGTGGGAGGACGACGCTGGCAACGTTCGCGTTAACCGCGCATGGAGAGTCCAATTCAACAACTCAATTGGGCCTTATAAGGGCGGACTGAGATTCCACCCGACCGTAACTCAAAGCGTGCTAAAGTTTCTCGGCTTTGAACAGATATTCAAAAACAGCCTTACCGGACTACCCATGGGCGGCGCCAAAGGTGGCTCGAACTTCAATCCGCGTGGCAAAAGCGATCGAGAGGTCATGCGGTTTTGCCAATCGATGATGATCGAACTCCATCGGCACGTGGGCGAAGATACTGATGTTCCAGCAGGCGACATAGGCGTCGGAGGGCGCGAGATCAGCTATCTGTTTGGGCAGTACAAACGTTTGGAAAACCGTTTTGTCGGAGTGCTGACCGGAAAAGGCCTGCAGTTCGGCGGCAGTCTCGTTCGCACGGAAGCAACTGGATATGGTTGCGTCTACTTCTGTGAAAACATGCTGAATCACCGCAATGATTCGCTGCGAGGAAAGACCATCACGGTATCAGGCTCTGGCAACGTAGCAATCTATTGCGTCGAGAAAGCCACACAGCTGGGTGGTAAAGTGGTCACGCTGTCGGACTCGTCGGGATTCATCCATGATCCGGACGGAATCGATCTCGAGAAACTCGCATTCGTGAAAGAGCTGAAGGAAGTCCGACGCGGACGAATCTCCGAATACGTCAAGCAATATCCGAATGCAACCTTCCACGCCGAGGAGCGTCCGTGGCAAGTTGCTTGTGATGTTGCATTCCCATGTGCCACGCAGAACGAACTTAATGTTGATGATGCGAATGCACTGATCGCAAATGGTGTGCAGGCGGTCTGCGAAGGCGCCAATATGCCAACGGAGCTCGATGGGGTAAAGAAACTACTAAATGCTGGCGTTCTCTTCGGACCGGCGAAGGCGGCAAATGCAGGCGGCGTAGCGGTCTCAGGCCTTGAGCAAAGTCAAAATGCGCTTCGTCTCTCCTGGAGTCGTGAGGAGGTGGACGCAAAGCTGCAAACGATCATGCGTGAGATACATGCCAAGTGTGTTGACCATGGTGAATCGGACGAGCAAATCAACTACGTTCAGGGCGCTAACGTAGCCGGCTTCTTGAAAGTCGCCGACGCGATGCTGGCGTACGGAATCGTCTAGGCAAAAAGCACCCGACACGGTACGGGCAACGCACGCTCCCCAACGGTCTATTCGTTGGGGACTGAACCTGATCCGAATCCGGCACTCTTTCCGTGCCCTGCTCCTACGCCGCCGGCTTGGGAATTCAAGGTCCAGTCGTAGCTGTTGAAGGCTACTTTGGTTTGCTTGGCCGCGGCCGCGACGATTTGCTGCTTGACACTGTCGGTCTCAACCCGCTCTGCCACCCAATTCAAATACCCTCCGGACGCGTCCCAGTCTTCCGAGTACCACTTTAAGATCGGACTCAGACGTACAACGCCCTCGACAGGGTCATAGTCGACGTATGTTGGATTGTTGGCAAACTGCCGAGCCTGATCCTCCAGTTGCGTCGCCAGTCGCTCTCCCACATAGGCTTCGCCACGAATCGCGGGACAACTCTTTGCCGCACACACCAGCGCAACATGAATTCGCGGCTCCTTAAAAGTCGGGCGAATCACCTCGTGCTCCAGATGATCCAGCGACATCGTCTGATTCGCAAAGTAGTGTTCTTCGATTTTAAAGAACTGCGTCTGCGTCCGAAGTGCGTCAGCCTTCTGCATCAATTGAGCGATCGCCAACGGCTCAGAATTCGGCGTTCGCTTTAACATCTCAATCTCTTTATCCAGTTTCTCAACCTGAGCCGAGATGTCTTTCGGTGCGTAATTTAGAACGTTGCGTTCGTTCCGATGGATTTTGTGCTTGATCACCCCGTTGATGACCAAAGCGTTGTACGCGTTGCAGTGCAAGGCAAGCTGCTCTTCGCGAGACTCCAATTTGGAAGGATCTGCTCCCGCAAGCTGTCGCAGATACGTCGTAAACAAGTAGTCCTTAGCCATTCCGTCGTAGTCAACCAAGCCATTGTCGACATAAGTACGAAGCAGGTAGTCCCAAACCAGGTTGTCCACTCCGGAAGCATCAGGCGTTGGCGTGGGCTTCGTCGTCGGTGTCAGCTTTGAAAACGCTGCGTAGGCTACGAACAGCGGCACAATAAACGAGGTGGCGGCGACCCAGAAAAAACCACCGTAGTAGGACGATTGCTGTTTCACGAGTTTCTACCTAGCTGTTCGACGTAATAGGCAATTGAATCTGATGCAACTTATCTGAAGGAACCTCACCAAGGTGAAGTATCTCCATTGGACATCGCATCACGCATTCGGCGCAACCGACGCACGGTGTGTCGACCAACGTTACCGGGAGACCTTGCAACGCACGCGACTTGATATCGATGCCCATTTGGCAGTACTGGTTGCACATGTTGCAATCAATACACTTGCCCTTCTCTGGAACGATCTGAAACTTGGACCAGCGACCCCAGAAGTTCATCCAAAACGCAAGCGGACACCACATTCGGCACCAGATTCTTTGGCCCAGAAACGGGTACAGTCCAATTGCGGCAGCACCAGCCAAAAATGTCCCAACCCAGTAGTTGTAATAGCCAAGAGGGCCATCGAATCCCAACAGTGACGCAACGGTTGCGATCACGGCGAGCCCAACAAAGACGAAACCGTACTTTTCAAGTCGCCGAGGCGTATCGCCCTTTGGTCCGCGATGCCGAAAACTGTTGCCCACCGTTTCCGCCAAGGCTCCGCACGAGCAGATGTAGGAGCAATAGATTTTTCCGAACTTGATGGTGAACAGCGGGATAATGATGAAGGTCAACACAACAGCCCACACCACACCGACAACTGCAACCGTGTACCACCACTCGGGATCCCCTGGTCGCACCACGCTTGGGTCCACATTGAAAGCGTCGATCTTCAACGGCCACGCGTTGATTGAACGCGATATCAGCGGTGTCCAGGGATTCGCGCCAAGAAACACCACCAAGAATGTTGGGATGCCCCACCACAACGTCCACTGAGTGACGATGATAATTAGGTTGCGCCGCCAAAGTAGCGGATGGTTGATCCTCCACGCCCAATACAACCCAAAGCCAGCAATCGCGGAAAAGTAGAGCAGATAGTAGAAGCCACTGAGCCCAGCGAAGTACTTGGGTACGATCGCAAACAGCCACGCGAATCCCGGCATCAGATACGGGCCATCGCCCGCTAAAGCAGGATCGACTGTGAATACCGACGGGGCCGCATAGTTGAAGTAACACAGCAGAGCACCTAGTCCCAACATCCACGATGCCCCGGGAACCTTCCAAAGCGGCGGACGATTCTTGTTGCGCAGACTCCAATTAATCGCGCTAAGGCCCGCGAGGAACAACAAGGGAATTGGTAACAACCAAGTAATGAATTCGCTGATCGGGTTCAGGAACGCCCGCAAATGACCAACGTGCATCTCCGGATGGTCCAGCCAGGAAAGTAGCGGCACAAGCCATCGACCTTCGCCCACCTTTTCCGGCAGCAGCACAAAGTTCTTGGCGATGAAGTAAATGAAGATGCCAACGAACAGGCCGATCCCCGCCCATGCAAATCGTTTCTTCGTCCAAATGCCATCCAACTCCAGCCCCATATCGTGAAGGAAGTCGATTGGCGGGAGTGATCCGATTTGAATCACGACATTGTCGTTCGGAATAGCGCGTACCTGACCCGCTACGTCGATGTCGACTTCGTTTTCGCGAATTTCCGTCACGTTACTGTCGAAGATGACATCGATTTCGTCAGCTTCGACCGCCTTCTCAATCAGCTCGCGGTTCTCTTCTTTTGCTCGATAGAAGTTGTCGCCGCGATACGACAAGGTCACGCGATTGGTACTTCGCAGCATCAACGCAGCTTCGATTGCCGAGTTACCACCGCCAACGACCAAAACGTCTTTGTCTTGATAGTCTTCAACGGTGTGAAACCGGTAGGTGACCTTC